>JBBTWA010000055.1:0-1084 GCA_038063025.1 Patescibacteria group bacterium
AACATCCGGCTCAGCGTGTGGGCGTATTCATTGACACGCAAAATCTCTATCACAGCGCCAAACATCTCTATAAAGCGCGCGTGAACTTCGCAAAAGTCCTTGAAGAAGCCGTGGGCGGGCGTATTCTCGTCCGCGCAGTCGCCTACGTCATCAAGACGGAGAGCGGGGAAGAAACGAATTTCTTTGAAGCATTGACCAAAATCGGCATTGAGACCAAGGTGAAAGACCTCCAAATTTTCGCTGACGGCGCTAAGAAAGCAGACTGGGATCTCGGTATGGCGATTGACGCGGTCAAGCTCGCTCCTAAACTGGACACCGTTATTCTCGCTACCGGCGACGGTGACTTTATCCCGCTCATTGAGTATCTGGATATGCACGGCATCCAAGTGGAGGTCATCTCATTCGGTAAATCTTCGTCGGCAAAACTTAAAGAAGCGGCGCATGCCTTTACCGACATGAGCGACGACCCGCACAAGTTCACTATCACCTCACGTAATTAATGCGCTATCATAGTGAGTGATGGACGATGCGACGCCGTTGAAGAAATACATCCGCACATTTGCGGGTGATATCAGGACTGTCAAAAAAGGAGGGACCCCAAACCTTGTGCCTATCGATAAAACGGACTCAGCTCCGATTGAAACATACTCCGGCGATTTTGCGGAAAGGATAAAAGAAACACAGGCGTCAACGGCTACAATACTCGCCGCCGAACAAGATGCCGGACCTCAACCGACGACGGACGTTACGACAGAGGAGGAACCAAAAAAAATTCAGTTAAGCAGTATTCTCTACATCATTGCCGGCGTAGCGCTTCTAATCATAGGCATAACCGGCTCATACATCGCATACACGCGCTATCTCACCTCGGTCACTCCCATATCGGTCGCGCCGAGCGTGCGGGCGCCGATATTTGTAGACGAAAGCGAAACGGTTTCCGGCACGGGTACGGCTCTTCTGCGGGCGATAGAACAATCATCTACTCGCACGCTTACTGCGGGCTCCGTCCGCCTGCTTTATTTTGACCCAGCGACAACTACCGTGAAGAGTGTTTTCTCCGAACTCCGCATACCGGCGCCGGGCG
>JBBTWA010000056.1:0-17045 GCA_038063025.1 Patescibacteria group bacterium
AGACAAGAACTCCCAGAATGGGAGGGATACTTATATGGGCCACAGTTGTTTTCGTTACTCTCGGGCTCTGGCTGCTCGCGCAAGTTTTCTCCGCACCTTTCATTCAGAAGCTTGATTTCTTCAGCAGAAGCCAGACCTGGGTCCCGCTCTTCACGCTTGTCGCGGGCGCTCTTGTCGGCCTAGTAAACGACATTCTTGACGCACATCCTTCGGGAGAAAAGGGCATACGTTTGCGCACGCGGATATTGTTTGTCCTGCTCATATCAGGCTTTATCGGCTGGTGGTTCTACGCCAAGCTCGGCATGGTCGCAATAGGTATTCCAGCTGACGGGACACTATATCTGGGGGCGCTTATCGTTCCTCTGTTTATGCTCGTGTCGCTCGGGCTCTATGCCGGAGGAGTTATAGACGGCATTGACGGTCTCGCCGGAGGCATCTTCAGCGCGGCGTTTATGGCATACGCCGGCATTGCCTATTTCCAAAATCAGATTAATCTAGCCGCATTTTCCGCCACCCTTACCGGCGCTATCCTCGCATTCCTCTGGTTTAATATCCCGCCAGCTCGTTTCTGGATGACAGAGACGGGGACCATGGGTCTTACTCTCACTCTGGCGGTTACTGCTTTCATGACCGATACTCCGGGAAACGGCTACGGCATCGCCGCGCTTCCAATTATCGCTCTCCCTCTTATCGTTACGGTTTTTTCAAACATAATTCAAGTGGCTTCAAAAAAACTGCGCGGGAAGAAAGTTTTCCGCATCGCCCCGCTCCATCATCACTTTGAGGCAATCGGCTGGCCTTCATACAAGGTAACTATGCGATATTGGATTATTTCAATTGTCTGCGCCATCCTCGGGATGACTGTCGCTCTTCTTAAATATTAATTGTGTATGAAATTTGCTTCCGGCGACCGCATATTTTTCATATTAGTGCTCGTGATTGTTCTCGCCGGTATTGCGATATTTTCGTCGGCGGCGCTCGGTCTTCTCGCTCGCGAGAGCAGTTCGGTTTCAAAAGATATCTTGCTTCAAAGCGGACTGGGTCTTGGAGCGGGATTTCTGGCTCTTTTTATAGCACGGGCTATTCCGCTCACTTTTATAAAACGTTTTTCTCCGTACATTTATGCGATAACTATTTTATTTACCGCGCTTGTATTCATACCCGGCATAGGATTCCACGCCGGAGGCGCGACTCGCTGGATTAATCTCGGCTTTACGACTGTACAGCCGGCTGAATTTTTAAAAATCGGTTTTGTGTTGATGACGGCGTGGTGGCTCGCTCCGCGCGCAAGACAGCTCGCTGACCGGAAGAAAGGACTGTTTCCGTTTATCGCCATACTCGCCATTCCGAGCGTTATTCTGCTCGCACAGCCGAACACGTCAACCGCGATTCTTCTCGCCGTCACCGGCGCGGTGATGTATTTCTCAGCCGGAGCTCCCTGGCGCGACTTCGGAATCCTCGCACTTTTTACCGTCATGGCGCTAGTAATAGTCATCTCTCTGCGTCCCTACACGCTTGAGCGCATAAAAACATTCGTTGACCCGTCGGCAAACTCTTTAGACAGCGGGTATCAGATTCAACAGTCTCTAATAGCCATCGGGAGCGGAGGACTTCTTGGCAGGGGGTTCGGACAGAGCGTTGAAAAGTTTAACTATTTGCCGGAGCCGTCCGGCGATTCCGTCTTCGCAGTTTTTGCGGAGGAGACCGGATTTATCGGCGCGATTATTCTCGTAGCGCTTTTTATGGCGCTTTCCGCGCGCGGAATCGTGATAGCGGGGCGCTCGCATGACCTCTTTGGCGGGCTTGTCGCGCTCGGCTTCTCCTTCATCATAATTCTCCAAGCTTTTACAAATATAGGGGCCATGCTAAACATTGTTCCGCTTACTGGCTTGCCGTTACCTTTTGTCTCGCACGGCGGGACGGCGCTTGTGGCAGTTCTAATTATGTGCGGCCTAATCCTCAACGTCGCCTCGCATCGCAAAGCATAATTATGAAAAAAGATTTTGACGGCTGGAACGAACAGAAAAAGAAAACTCACGAACGAGGTGATGCGCCATTCTGCCATAAACGCGAGCTATGGTGGTGTGCGCTCGGCGTGAATATTGGCTTTGAACAAGACGGGGCTGGCGACGAATATCGCCGTCCCATTCTCGTTTTAAAAAGCCTAAGCAAACAAACATTTCTGGCTATTCCGCTTACAGCTGCAACCAAAGAGCATCCCCTACGGCCAGCAATCGGACTTGTAGAAGATAAAGAAGCACGAGCACTCCTTTCTCAAATGCGCGTGATTGATACGAAGCGGCTCGTGCGGAAGATCGGCTATCTTGATACGGAAGTCTTTGCTCTCATACGAAAAGCCGCCAAAGACTTGTTTTGACGGCCTTTCACTTGTTTGCCCCTTGCGGGGCGAGGCCGAAGCCACTTATAGGTTGAGTATAGCCAGCCTGTCTAGAATGTCAATCGACGTTTGTGGATAGCTTTATGTGCGGCCTAATCCTCAACGTCGCCTCCCATCGCAAAGCTTCATAATAAGTAGTTAAGGTATCCCAAACACTAGACGACCGTCATGTATTTTGGATAGCTACCTTGGATAGAAAAATAGCGAGGTATCCCAAGTATGTCGCTATAGCGACAAAGATGGGATAGTTGATAATATATTTCATTGTGTTATTCTTATTACTAGCAAAAAGCAGGTTCCCCTGCGACTGATTCGGCAGATTCCGAAAACGTCTGTGAGCAACGGACGGCAGTTCTTTGAGGAGAATGGTCATGAGTAATGACAATGATTGGGAGCGATACGCAAAGTTGAATGCCGCTGTCGGAAAACTTCTCCTGGACGGGAAGCGTACTCCGGGCGAGGTGGCAGATGTTCTACAGGAGGTTGTAAGTTGGCAAACTAAGTTCGTTCTGCTCACAGACCTCGGCATTATTACGGTGCCTCGTGGTTACGATCACGCGACCCATCTTGCCACGTTCCTGAAGAAGTACTTCAGAAATGGCAGTAATTTCCGTAGTAGCCTCAACATCAATGAGGCCATCAATAACGGCAACTTCCAGAACCCAAGCCGTGTTATGAAGCCAGGCGATAAATTTCGCGTACGAGCATTTAAGCAAATCGTTCCAGGCACGACGACGTCCGAAGAGCGAATGGCGTTTCTCGCAAGGCAAAAGGCGGTCCACACGGGTGCCCATGGCGCATCCATTGTGTTTGAACAAAAACGCAGCCAGTTGTCTAAAAAACGCAGCCAGTTGTCTAGAGGTTATGTCTATGCATCTTTAGATGAGAAGGAACGCCTCTGGCAAGGCTTGATGCTGGGCATTGACGCCGACTGGGAGGACGGTAGTTTCGGATTCTTGTGGCACAACTTTGAGGTTGTCTGGGAAGAAAAATATGCCTTCCTCTGCTTCAACGAAGTCAAATAGTTTCTAACATGCTTGAACCCACCGCGTCTGACGCGGTGGTTTTGTTTTGTAGGACATACTTGGGGTATACTTCATACATGACCATCGTGTTTACTGGGGGAGGGACGGGCGGACATTTTTATCCGATTATCGCCATCGCGGAGGCGCTTAACGACCTTGTTCGCAAGGAACAGCTTCTCGCTCCGAAGCTTTATTACCTCGCGCCGACCTCCTTTGACGAAAAAGCGCTTTTTGAAAATGGCATTACCTATATTTATACGCCGGCAGGGAAGATGCGCCGTTATGCGTCAATCCGAAACTTCACAGATTTTTTTATTACTATTTTCGGCATAGTATCCGCACTCTTCACACTTTTTCGTCTGTATCCTGATGTTGTGATGAGCAAGGGCGGTTATGGGAGCGTGCCTACGACGCTCGCCGCGCGTGTTCTCGGCATTCCGGTTATTATCCACGAGTCGGACGCGAAGCCGGGGCGGGCTAATCTTCTCGCCGCCAAATGGGCGGTGAGAATCGCAATTTCATTTGAAAACGCGGCGAAGTATTTCCCGGAAAAGACCCAAAATAAAATAGCCCGTACCGGCATTCCCATTCGCAAGGCGCTTATGCGAGTGGAGGCTGAAGGCGCTCGGCAGTATCTGGGACTTGACGCAGAGGTGCCGACCGTCCTGATTCTCGGCGGTTCTCAAGGAGCAGTAAGCATAAACGAAAACGTACTCTTAGCGCTTACGGACCTTGTTTCTTTCGCCAATATTATTCATCAGACCGGACAGGCGAACTTCAAAAATGTTAATGATATCGCGAGCGTTGTCCTCACGAAAAATCCGAACGCGAGCCGTTATCACCCAATTAACTATTTAGATGAGGTGTCTATGCAGCGCTCCGCAAGTGTCGCTGACATTGTCGTTTCTCGTGCAGGCGCCAACAGTATCGCCGAGATTGGACTCTGGAAGAAACCAGCAATACTTATCCCGATTCCGGAATCGGTGAGTCACGACCAGCGCACCAACGCTTACGCATATGCGCGAACAGGAGCGGCTATCGTGCTTGAAGAAGGGAATCTCACTCCGCACCTTATCGTTTCTGAAATTAAACGCATCATAAGCGACCCCGCGCTCTCTAAGCGAATGGGCGCATCTGCGCAGGGCTTTACCGACCCGGACGCGGCGCGCATCATAGCGAACGAGATGCTCTCAATCGCCCTTAAACACGAGGCATAATTATGACCAACGTCGTGTCTCGTTTCGCCCCCTCGCCGACCGGTCTATTGCACGCCGGCAACTATCGCACAGCCGTGTTCGCATATCTTTTTGCAAAACACAAAGGAGGGAAGTTCATCATTCGCATAGAAGACACCGACCAAGCCCGCTCAAAGCCGGAATATGAGACTCCGATTTTTGAAGTTCTTAAATGGCTCAATATCCAAGCCGACGAACAATATCGCCAGAGCGAACATAGGACGCGTCATCGCGAACTTCTTAAAAAACTTGTCGCGGACGGCACTGCGTACATTTCAAAAGAAACACCGCAGGCTCCAGGCGACCGAGAAGAGGTTATACGTTTCAGAAATCCCGGCGGAGCGGTAACTTTTACTGACGTCATCCGCGGAGAGATAACAACTGATGTAACTGACCTTGGGGATTTCATCATTGCACGTTCGCTTGATGAGCCGGTTTTCCATTTTGCAGTGGTAGTGGACGATGCGGACGAGGGCGTAACACACGTGATTCGCGGGGGAGACCATATCTCTAACACGGCGCGCCAGATGCTGATTCAGCGCGCGCTCGCTTTGCCTACGCCTCTCTACGCGCACTTACCGCTCATTCTTGACAGCAATCATAAGAAACTCTCCAAGCGCACTGGCGCCAAAGCGCTCACAGAATATCGAGATGCGGGAATTCTGCCAGAAGCGATGTTGAATTACATCGCATTCCTCGGTTGGAACCCGGGAAACGAGCGCGAGTATCTCTCGCGCGATGAATTAATCAAATCTTTTGATATTTCGCGCGTGCAGAAAGGGAGCGCGCTCTTTGACGAAGTAAAGCTCTTTTCGGTAAATCAACACTGGATGCGCAAACTCTCTGACTCTAATTTCCTTGCTCATGTATTGGACGTACCACGTCCTACATCTGATGTAGGACGTGGTACGTCCTACAATTCCGAAATACTTTTGAAGGTTATGCCGTTACTTAAAGAGCGTGCGAAGACATTTAAAGAGGCTCGTGAAATGCTCGTCGGAGAGCTCTCTTTTTTCTTTACAGAGCCAAAATTGGACAAAAATCTGCTTATGGCAAATGGGCCTAAAGAGCGCCTTGGTGGAATGACCAAACTGGCCTTAGAAAGCCTTCTGGAGCCCATAAAAGACCTCAAAAACGGCGTTTCTGCCAATACGGTAAAAGAGTCCATAATGCCGATTGCCGACGCAGAGGAGCAGAAATGGAAGGGGGGCAAGGGGGCAGTATTGTGGCCTTTGCGCTACGCACTTTCGGGCCAAGAGCGTTCTCCAGACCCATTTACACTCATTTCAATTCTTGGCACTGAAGAGTCCGTTTCGCGCATACGGAAGGCTATTGCTATACTCGGTGAATGATGATTCGCATCGGTGTTTTGTTTCTTTTTTCCATACTTTTCACCGGTTTCGCTTTTGGCGCGTCAAGAATCGCATTTGCCGATTCCGTTTCGGATATTCAGGCGCAGATAGACGCCAACAATAAACAGATAGAAGCCCTTCAGGCAGAAATCTCTTCGTTTCAAAAAGAGCTTGACGCGCTGGGAGCGAAAAAGAATACGCTTCAGTCCGCTATTAACTCGCTCGCGCTTTCCCAAAAAAAACTCGCCAGTGAAATCAAAGTAACCCAAAATAAAATCTCTTCCGCCAATCTTAAAATCAAAGAACTGACGTTATCCATCGGCGATAAAGAAACGGCAATTGCGGCAGACCAAAGCGCCATTGCCAAGACGCTCCGTGGTATGGCTGAAAATGAACAAGTCTCTCTGATTGCGCAAATCATCTCTGCGAACTCTCTTCGGGATGCGTGGCAGGCGGCTGACCACGCCATTCAATTTAATCGGGCGATTGCAGACGATATAAACGACCTGCGTGCCGCGCGTACGGAGCTTGCGGCAAATCGCGACCAAGTGAACGCTACAAAGGCAAGTCTCGTCGCTCTTCAAAATAGTCTATCTCTCCAGAAGCGTTCCGTTGACGCAAGTAAAACCGCACAGCAACAGCTCTTATCGCAGACAAAAAATCAAGAAATAAACTACCAGAAGTTAATTGCACAGAAACAGGCGGCGGAAAAATCGTTTGAGCAAGAGCTTATTGAACTGCAGGGCCAGCTGAATCTTATCGTGCATCCCAGTCTATTGCCGAAGGTCGGTTCGGGTGTGCTCTTATGGCCGTTCAGTAACACATTCATGCTGAATTGCGCCCGGCTAAAGGGAAAGCTCGGCAACCCGTTTTGCGTCACGCAATACTTCGGCAACACGGCATTTGCGACTGCGAACCCTCAAATATACAAAGGGAAGGGTCACAATGCCATAGATATAGGCGCCCCTATCGGCACTCCGGTTCAAGCGGCGCTTGGAGGGACCGTTCTTGATACCGGGAACACGGACCTTGTCGGAGGATGCTACTCGTTCGGTAAATGGATAATGCTCGTGCACGGAAACGGCTTGAGCACAATTTATTCCCATCTTTCAGCGATTGACGTATCAAAAGGGCAGGTAGTTGACGCGGGACAAGTAATAGGTCTTTCAGGCATGACCGGTTACGCGACGGGACCGCACATCCACTTCGGCGTGTACGCGACGGAAGGCACTCAGATTATGACTTTGCGCCAATTCAGAGGCGCAACTATAGGTTGTGCCGATGCGAAGATGCCAGTAGCGACCTTGGAAGCATATCTTAATCCATTGTCATATTTATAAGTCAAGCTCTACAAATCTCGGCTGGACGTGGTGATGGGGGAGAGAAGCGTGGTATAATATACTCATATGTTGAACTTCCTATTCTGGGTCTTCGTACTCGTTTTGGGGCTCTCATTCTTCGGTATCTCTATACAGGCCATTATCAATTCTCCTGCAGGACAAGCAAACTTCGGTTATCTGTTAGACCTTCTCTCCCAAGTGTGGCAATGGATAATTGCTTTCGTAAAATAAGCTACACCAGCCGTTATCCACATTTACTTCGTTTTACATATATTGTGCGAATGACGGTTTGTAGTATGCTGAACACATGAGAAGTCACGACCAATTGTCAAAACTGATACTCCCCTTTCTAGAGTACTGCGAAATAGAGAAAGGATTGTCTAACAACACTCAGCGTAATTATGAACAGTATCTTAAATTATTTACTGGCTGGCTAAAAAAAACCGGAAATGAAAAACTTCATCCACATGAATTGACGGCAAAGCATATATGGGATTACCGTTTATATCTCGCAAGAACATACAAAACGCCTTCTAATGAATTTCTTGGCAAGAAGTCGCAGAATTATTATTTAATCGCTTTGCGTGTATTTCTTAATTATCTTGCCGATAGAGACATAGAGACTCTTTCTTCCTCCAAGATAAAGTTAGCGAAACAAAAGACAGACCATGCGATTTCGTTTCTTGAAGTACGAGATATAGAAAAGATGCTTGCTATTCCTGACACGTCGACGCTTGCCGGACTGCGCGACCGCGCCATCATGGAATTGTTTTTTTCGTCCGGTATGCGTGTAGCGGAACTTATATCTCTTGGTGTAAGCCAACTCTCCTTTTTGGGAGATAAAAGCAGCATACGAACGTACGAGCTCTCTATTGTTGGCAAAGGAAAATATGTGCGAACAATTTTTATCTCACCGCGTGCAGCTGGTTGGTTACGAACTTATCTAACTGCACGACGCGACGTATTTGAACCTTTGTTTATTAATTTACGCTCCAAAGATGAGGACACGAAGAGGCTTACGGCGCGCTCCATACAAATGATGATTTCCCGATGCGCGATTCTTGCTGGTCTTTCAAAAAAAGTAACGCCCCATACATTGCGTCACTCTTACGCCACTGATCTTCTTTCCCATGGCGCGGACTTACGCAGTGTTCAAGAACTACTAGGACACAAAAACGTCGCGACAACGCAAATCTATACTCATGTTACGAATAAACGGCTCAGAGACATACACGAAAAATTCCACGGAGGAAGCGACCTTAAGAAATAGGTATGGATATCTACACACATGTAAGGGACGCATTTTATTCAGGCGAACACGCATTTACTGGTGATAGACAGGTGATTAAAGATATTTCATTTTTAATCAACGAGGGATATCTCAATTTACAACTATTCCCTATCGCAAGCCGTCAGGAACACCTGACAATGATGCGTGATCTAGAAAAGAAAAAGAAGACGAAAGCTGACGAAGCGTCTGGCGGAAGTACAGAGCATATTGCACTTAAATTATTGTCTGGCGAGTACCTGCAAAAGAAATTTGGTCTAAAAGTATTATATGAACACCCGTTGTGCGGATATTATCCAGACATCATGACTAATGATGGTCGTATTGTTGTGGAGTGTGGACACACTAATAATCCAGAAAAAATGTTAACGTATTTTAAGCAGGGCAATATAGAAGAATGTATTCTTGTTCCCTATCCAGATCCAGAAAAGCAAACTGTGCAGGCTTATTCATTAATTGCTCTAGGCGAATTAAAAAACTTCCTTGACTTTTGGGAGTCAGAAAAACGTGCTGAACTACTGAAGAAGTTGGGGCGGTAGAATAGTGCAAAACTTGGGTCAGCACGTAACATTCGCGATGATATAGTCGTATGCCTCGTCAACTGAATCAACGAGCGTGTACAACTTCATGTCTTCTTCATCTATGGCGCCCTGTTCCAGATAAAGTTTATTCTCAATAAAAGCAAGCAACGGTTCCCAGTATTCTTTACCGAATAGCACAATTGGAATTTTTTTAATTTTTTTAGTCTGCACGAGCGTTACGATTTCAAAAAACTCATCTAATGTTCCAAAACCGCCCGGGAAATAAACATAAACTTCAGAAGCGTATGTGAGCATAACCTTCCGCACAAAGAAATGGTCAAAACTGAATTTCTCCGTAAGGTATGGATTATATGTCTGCAAGTCAGGCAAGTTTATATTAAGTCCGACAGAAACTCCGCCGGCCTCAAACGCACCCTTATTCGCGGCCTGCATAACGCCGGAACTGCCGCCAGTGATGATGGCGAACCCTTTTTTTGCAAGCCGCTTGGAGAGTTCTTCTGCGCGAGCGCACATTTCGTCTTCAATGGAAGTGCGCGTACTGCCGAAGAAGGTCGCGGCGAGCCCGTAACGGCGTATAATATCAAACCCCTCTATAAACTCCGACATTATTTTGAATATCCGCCACGACTCAATCTTTTTCGGCTTACAGACTAGAGGCGGCCTGTCTTCCGGCATCGTTCTATGCCCTTCGTGGACGGTTTGAGCAAGCAGTTCCGCCGTATCGTCATTCGTATTCATGCATTTAAATCATAGCATTACTTCGCCTCCGCAGACTCGGTTTCTAAGTACACAGCGGCATCTAACCCGGCTAGATAACCCAATCCGAAGCTTAAAACCGAAGCCATCACGAGAATGGCGAGAACGAGCGCATCACGAGGCGCTTTGGCTATTAAACTTTTGCATTTATCGCGCGCTTCTGCTATATTCATACGGTAAAACTATACCACTATGGCATCAACTAAAGCTGGAGGTTCGGCTAAAAACCTTAATACTTCTAACCCGAAATATCTCGGTGTCAAGCTCGCTGACGGCGCGGGAGCGCGTCCCGGCATGGTAATTGTCCGCCAGCGCGGAACGAAGATTGAAGCCGGCAAGAATGTCGCAGTCGGCCGCGACCACACTCTCTTTTCGCTCGCTACGGGCAAAGTGGAGTACAGAACTCGCCGCAAAATTTCTTTTACCGGCCGAGTTATGCGAAAAACTGTCGCCGACGTAGTCTAAAGAAAACAGCAAACAAAAATTGGTAGTAAGACTTGGCCTAGCGGCCCGGAGCGCGACCAATTTTTGCTTGCTGGTTTCTTTTACTCCGCTTCAATCGTAATTGAGAATTTTCCGAAAGTATCGGCAGTTGCGACTGGGATATCAAAAGTACCGAGTTCTTTAATCGGTTTCTCCAATTTAATTGCATCTTCAGGAAGGTCAATGTGCGCCTGCTCCTTCACCGCTTTGCTGATATCGGACTCCCCTATCGCATCGTAGAGATGCCCTTTCTCGTTCGCTTTTATTTTAATAACAATGCGCGCCTCTGCGAGCGCAGAAATATTTTGTGTCAGAAGAACGCCATTAATTTTTGTGCGTTCTACAACTTGTTTACGCCGTAACTCGGCATCTTTAATCGCAGTCGGCGTCGCGGCTATTGCGAGCTTCTTCGGAATTAAATAATTCAGCGCATGGCCGTCTTTAGCCTCTACGGCATCATGCGCCCGCCCAATCCCCTTCAAATCTTTCAACAAAATGACTTTCATGTATCAGCATCTTATATTACTAGACAACTATAAGCAAACCTAACGTTTTGTTTTAATTTTCACTTTACCTTATTATTCACTATAGACGATACTAAGGTAAATCTAATTTGTGATTTAGGGTAGTGTTGGGATACGGAAATGTTCTCGTAATACCTTATCAGATTCAAGTGCTTCTGCGACAAAAATGCGCATCTCTCCCACTCCACTTTTCAGATGCGCTCGAACAAGCGAAACGAACTCGTCGCATGGGTATGGATATATCCAAACGCTATCCTGGATTCTGACGAACCCGGCGCCATCAAGTAAGCGCCGTAACTGGTCGCGTACGCGGCGCCTTCGTTCATTAATATCAAAAATGAGCACGCGCCATTTCCCATCCCAAAATGCCGGTTCCGGTATCACATATTCTCCAAATTCTATTTTCGACATGAGCGCTCTTCCCCTATCAGTAATTTTGACTCTGCGTTTCGCATACTCTCCGGTAACTGTGACAAGGCCATCTCGTTCCAAGCGACTGATGCCTTGCGCGATGCGCCGATATAGTTGCGCGCGGTTTTTCGCTGGACGATCCAAATGCTTCAATAAGCTTGTCATTTTCGGCGCAATAAGCGCGATACTCACAACTCCCGCCACGGCAAGCGTCCGTAAGAGCAAATTTTTCATTTTCACTCGCCCTTTCTGTTCCTTTTTCACTTTACCTTAATATATCCTATAGGACGTATTAAGGTAAAGTGATTTATACACATGCTGAGACGACTGAGATTGCAAAATAAAAAACCGCGCGGGTTCTATGTCGCAAACCAAAGTTTGCTGACAGAATCGCACGCGGTCGAGATAGTTCGCCATTGGACGAATCAAAGCTTGCGCCAGAACTCGTGCTTGCTTCCCATGTTGGAATATAGTGCCCCGCCACGGCGCTCGAGATCGTCTAGTGTCGACTTCTGTCCCCTGCCGATTGCCACTGACTCTCCCACTGATGAATTTCTTGTCTGCAGAAGTTGCTGTAGGTCGGCGATGCTGTTGCCGTCGAAACGCAACAGTCTGGCGATTAGCAGAGTAGCGTTCAGTCCCTCACGGTCTTTTCTGATGACTCTTTGAACACTTTCAGGGGAAGCGTCGTTAATTTTCGCTGCGACCTTCGCTGTTGCGCTCGCAATGGTTTCTCGGATTTCTTTCATTGGTTTTTCCTCTTTGGAAACGGTTGGAACATCTGGAATTTCTAATCCCAAAACCTGTTTTAAGTATATATTGATTTAATATTCTTGTCAAACGCTATTTGCCGGTAGTTAAAAATTGGACTGCGCGGAGCATTTGAGGGTCGCGTTTGGTGGCTGCGTCTGTAGAAGCAAACGGCACGATGATGTCCGGAGTAATTCCGTTGTCCATAATCCAATGACCGTCAGGAGTAATCCATCGCGCAACGGTAACTTTGAGTGAACCGTCGCCGAGGTCTATGAGAGTCTGTACCGAGCCTTTGCCGAACGATTTAGTCCCGATAACCGTCGCTCTTTTAGCATCTTGAAGCGCTCCAGCGAGAATTTCGGAAGCGGAGGCGGAACCGCCGTCTATTAGCACGACAATTTTCGTGCCGACAGGAGCGTCATTGTAGCCACGGCTGGTGTGAACTTGACTCTCCCCCTTTCCGTTAGAGTCTTCTGTAACAATCGTCGCCCCTCTGGGTAAGAAGTGGCTGGCTATACCTACCGCCGAGTCCAGATACCCTCCTGGATTGCCGCGCAAGTCTACAACAAGCCTTCTTGAATCGGAGTTTTTAAATCGCGTGAACGCCCGATTAAACAAATCTTCAGAACTGGCGGTAAACTGATAGAGCGCGATATGGTAGACTCCGCTCTCTTCGTCCAGCCCGTCTTCCGTTTCCGGGACTTGAATAATATCGCGGACGATTTTAATATCGAGCGGTTTGCCATCGCGGATAATTGTGAATTTAACTGTCGTACCGACGGGGCCGCGAATTTGAGCCACTGCCTTATCCACAGAGAGACCGTCCGTAGATTTCCCATCAATCATAACGATAAAGTCGCCGGCCTTGATACCCGCCTCTTCCGCCGGAGTACCCTTAAGAGGCGCAACAACAGTCAAAACACCGTCTTTAACATCAATTTCCATCCCGACGCCTGCAAAGCTTCCTGAAATGCTCTCTGCAAAAGACTTGGCTTCTTTTGGCGGGAAATAAAGAGTGTATGGATCTCCATATGAAGAAGCTAGTCCCTCTATCGCGCCAAAAATGCGTTCTTTAACCGATGGAAGCGTAGAGGACGCGTTTGTGATAACGTAATGCGTTTCAAGAGCGTTCCAAGCCTTCCAAAAATCTGTGAAGTCGGCGCTCGGATTTGGAGTCGCATCAAGACCGTCGCCGATAAGCGGAACGCGCGAAATGATTGAAGAAGCAGAGCCATTACCGCCGATTGCGAGTCCGGCGCCAAATGCAAGTGCAGCGACAAGAGCGAACGACACTCCGCGCATCACTATGCCGCGCCCGCGATAATAATGTTCTCCCGAATCCATGTTGCAACAGTGTAACATACGCATGGTATTCTAGAAGCATGATATTCCGACACGAATATTCAGACGGAGTCTGGGTAGACCTTGAACAGCCGAGTGAGAGCGACATACGGCAGATCGCCGAAGAATTCTCCGTCGGCGAACACATTGAAAGAGAGCTTCTCTACCCTACCCCTATGCCACTTGTATCGGCGGATGAGAATATGGCGCTGTTGGTATTGCATTTCCCGGCGCACGGGGCAAACGACGGCGAGACAAAGAGCCAAGAGGTTGACTTCGTTGTCGGGAAAAATTTCATCATAACCGTGCGTTATGAGGTCGTCGCTCCGCTACATCATCTGAAGAAGCTCCTTGAAACCCAAAACCTAGTTGAAGGCCGCGCGTCTATTACGACCGATGTGATGATGGAAGTCCTGTTCGCGCATTTGTACACGTCTGTGCGCGACCACATTAATCACGTTGCCGACAATCTTTCGCGAGTTGAAAAAGAGATGTTCGACGGCCGGGAACGGACGACCGTACGCTCAATATCAAATATCAGCCGTGAATTCCTTCACGCCGAAGCTGCGTTGGCCACACAAGAAGAGTCTTTAAGCAATTTTACGAATATTTTAGAGAAGAACAAATTTTTCGATAACTCATTCAAACTACGCGCAGAGCGCATGAAGGTAGAACGCTCAAATGTCGCACGCGTAGTCAAAACGCATAGAGCCGTCGCCACTGAACTTCGAGAAACGAATATGGCGCTTCTCTCCGTGAAGCAGAACGAGGTTATGAAGACACTGACTACCGTCAACTTCATCTTCCTGCCGCTCGGGCTTATAAGCTGGACGTTCGCGATGCGTACCGAGGGCATGCCTTTAATTGATTCTCCAAATGCATACTGGATTGTGATAGGTATCATGTTCGGTGTCGCAATACTCTTGACTGCGTTCTTTATCAAGAGAAAATGGCTCTTCTGATTTATGTGGTCTCTCGCGCGCATATTCGGAAAACGGACAAGCTCGGACCAGAAAAAATCATCGCGCATTTTTATTACCAACACTCTCTCAGGCGAAAAAGAACTTTTTATACCGGTCAGACCCAATATCGTCTCAATGTATACCTGCGGGCCGACAGTCTATAGCCAGCAACACATCGGAAACCTGCGACCCGGCTTGCTCTCGGATACGATTTCTCGCACGCTTACTCACGCTGGGTACCGGGTGCGTAGAGTTATCAACATTACCGATGTGGGACACATGGTTGGTGACGGGGACATAGGAGAAGACAAGGTGGGAGCGACGGCTGTGAGAGAGAAAACAACACCCGGTGCGGTTGCGGAACGCTACACGAAACTTTTTATAGAGGACCTCGCGGACCTTAATATAGACACCGACGACATCCTCTTTCCACGTGCGACTGAATACATAAAGGAACAAATTGCCCTCGCAAAAACACTTGAAGAAAAAGAATTCGCCTACCGTCTCCAGGACGGCCTGTATTTTGATACGCAGAAATTCCAGAACTACGGAAGGTTGGGCGGCCTTACGAAGGCGAAACTTGAAGCGGGAGCTCGTGTTGAAACCGTTCTAGGTAAACGCAGTCCGGCTGACTTCGTTCTCTGGCGGAGAGCGAAACCGAATGACCTTCAACAGTGGGACAGTCCGTGGGGACGTGGAAACCCAGGATGGCACATTGAATGTTCTGCGATGGCCCGTTCGCTTCTCGGCCAAGAAATTGACATTCATACCGGCGGTGAAGATTTGGCCAGCATTCACCACAACAACGAGATTGCGCAGTCCGAGGTGGCAAACGGCCGTACGTTCGTCCATTATTGGATGCACAACGCATTTCTCACCATTGTAGGCGAAAAGATTTCAAAATCGCTCGGCAATGCAGTATATCTTTCTGACATTATTAAAAAGGGACTACATCCGCTCGCGCTCCGCTACTTCTTCTTGCAGGCGCATTACCGCACCCCAATATCTTTCTCGTGGGATGCTCTCGCGGGAGCAGGTGGAGCGCTTAACAGATTATGGAAACTTTCCCGCGACATTGCGGATGAATCGGGGCGTAAGAGCGCGCCGTCCCTGTCGCGTGACCAATTTCTTGCCATGCTCCGCGACGACCTCGCTACCCCGCAGGCGCTCGGCATCCTCTGGGACTCTTTAAAAAGCGAAGACTGCACGCCTGAAGAAAAATGGGGTCTGATTGAGGACGCCGATGCTCATCTGGGCCTTTCACTTATAAACCCTCCAACTTTCGGACCCGTAAAAGAAGCGGATATTCCGGAGGAAATACGCGAAATGTTGGCAAGCCGCGAAGTGGCGCGCACTTCCAAGGATTTTAAAAAGGCCGACCGCATTAGAAGTGAAATTGAGAGCTGTGGATATCATGTGGACGACGGACCCGCAGGAACAGTGTTGACTAGGGACGCGATTTGATACAATCGGGCAATGGCTACTGACCGTATCCCGCCCCAGTCTCTGGAGTCAGAACGCGCTCTTCTCGGAGCGCTTCTCCTCAAGCCGGACGCCATTCACGATGTTTTGGATTTAATTCATCCGGACTCTTTTTATGCAGAGAAGCATCGTCTCATATTCGGCGCTATGCACGAGCTCGCCGAGCGCGGTGAGCCGATTGACCTGCTTACGCTCTCGCAAAAGATGCAGGACCAGGGGTTGCTTGAACGCGGCGGCGGCAGGAGCTACTTGGCCGAACTTGTCGGCTCGGCGCCGGCGCCAGGCAACTTCTCGCACTATGCCGAGTTAGTCTCGCGCAAGTCCTTGATGCGCTCGCTCATTGACGCGGCATACAATATCGGCGAGTTGGCGTACGACGAAGCGCGAGACACGATGGAAGTCTTGGACGAAGCGGAGAAGAGCATTTACGCTATCGGAGACGCTTCTGCGGCGCATAAATTCACAGCCATTGGGGATAAAATTCACGAGGCATGGGACAGAATTGAAGCTCTTTCAAAACGCGAAGGCGGAATACGGGGAGTACCGTCCGGCTTCCCGGATTTGGATAATTTGTTATCAGGTTTCCATCCTTCCGACCTAGTGATACTCGCCGCGCGCCCTTCAATGGGCAAGACTTCGCTCGCACTGGACATCGCTAGGAATGCGGCCGTTCGCCACAACGTCCCTGTCGGCATCTTCTCGCTTGAGATGAGCTCCGAGCAGATTATTGACCGTATGCTCTCGGCCGAATCTTTTGTTAATTCGTGGAAACTTCGTACAGGTCAAGTGAAAGATGAAGAGGATTTCAACCGCATACGCGACGCGCTCGAGATTCTATCAAAAGCTCCTATTTATATAGACGATAAACCCGGCAATAATATCCTCGCGATGCGCGCGGTCGCGAGACGCTTGAAGCGCGACCGAGGTATCGGGCTGATTATTGTTGACTATCTCCAACTGATGGCGCCAACTACCACGAAAGCGTCTGACTCAATGGTCCAGCAGGTGACCGAAATTTCGCGTTCTCTAAAAAACCTAGCCAGAGAGCTAAAAGTGCCTGTAATTGCGCTTTCGCAACTCTCTCGCGCTGTAGAACAGCGCGGTGGCAAGCCTCGCCTCTCCGACCTTCGCGATTCTGGAAGTATTGAACAGG
>JBBTWA010000057.1:0-13058 GCA_038063025.1 Patescibacteria group bacterium
ATATTGAACACGACCCAATGGTCAAACACTCCGTCAGGGTGCAACGCCTTCGGCACGTCCGGGTCGTCCATGATAAGAACGAGCGACTTCGCCGCTTCAGGCACGCCGGAAAAAGTAAGAGGAGGATTTATAGTCCGGTCTCCGTCGCAGGTGTACTTCGCGGGAATCATTCCGTTATTTTCAAATACAACGCTTGAAAGAGAAAAAGTTTCTATCATAGGCGTGGTTGTGGATATTATATCAGTACGAGAATTCAACACAATAAAAACAATCACAATGATGATAACTAGAAACAGATACTTCATCTGCATATATTATCAGACCGCGACGAATGTGCATACACTTTGCGGCATCTTATTTTTAAGCTAGAATGCACATGCGCCCATTCTGTGGGCTAGTGGATTCCGCGGTAGCTCAGTGGTAGAGCGCCTCGCTGTTAACGAGGATGTCCCAGGTTCGAGCCCTGGCCGCGGAGCAAAAGAATATGCTAGCGTCAAAATGAAAACTTATTGTCTCGGAACGGGCTGGCGGATTGAAACAAGTGCGAAAAGAAGACTGATGCAGAGAGGTCCGAGAAATATTCCGGAGGGACCGAAGAATGTGAGCCCGCCGAACACGGAGAGGAGCACGATAAGAGGATGAATCCGCATACCCTTCCCCACCAGCTTCGGTCCTAGAAGATTATCTACTAGGCCTACCGCCGCGACGCTCCAGACTAAGAGACCGAGCGCCGGTGTTGTCGCACTTATGATGAATAAATATGCGATTCCGGGGACGAGAACGAGCGACGTCCCGATACCTGGGATGAGTGCCGCGAACGATGCCACCACTCCCCAAAGGATGAAATTTGGAACACCAAAGAATGCGAACCCAATACTCGTCAGTATTCCCTGTATAAGTGCAATTGTGAGACTCCCTCGTATGACAGAGTTCACAGACTGTTCAAGGCGCGTGAGTACCGCATTGTCGTCGGTATCCGCCAGAGGACTGGCATCAATAATGGTTCTCTTGAGCTTTTCCCCATCACGAAGAAAGTAATAAAGCGCGATTAAGAAAATGAAAAGACTGAGAAGCAATTTGGCCAGTCCGCCGAATGCCCCGCCGAGATTCTGGGCCAGCCATTCTAGGCCGTCTTTTACATATTGCTCTATATAAACTGATTCAATAAACGTGTTGAGATATGTCTCCCCAAAGCCGTTATTTGTAATGGAGGAATATAAATTCTGCGCTTCGCCGGCTATCTGCACTGTAATGAATGCGAGCGGAATGATGATGCAAATAAGAGATACAAGCATCGTAATAAACGCGGCTAGCCCTGGAGAGGCGTTCATACGGCGGAGAACGCTTTTGTATAACGGTTGTAATACTACTGCAAATACCAGAGCGAGAACCAAGACGACCAGAAACGGTCGGAAGATAAAGAATGTCAATACTGAAGAAACTGCTATTAAAGATATGAGAAAATACGGTTGAAGCGTTTTCGCGTTCATAATGTATTCGGCAGTATAGCATTTATCATCTTTTTGTGGTATTATCAACGACAATGAGATTGCCTGACTTGGACAAAGAGAGGAGCGAGCGCTCGCTCTCTTTTTCTGACTTTATGAAGTCCTATAACGAAGACCTTCCGAGCCAATTCCCTCGCGCATCGCTCGCGCTCCTGCGCGAGTTCAGGAAGCTTCATTCAACGCTTTTTAAAGACGGCAATTTATGGTCTCTGGACCAGCACCGCAAGAAGGTGATGGATTGGCTAAGCTCGCGTGACAGAGATTACTAATTCGCTATTGTTAGAACCCGAAGAGCGAACGAACCGCCGACCACGCGCTGGCCGTGTACCGCTCAAATGGCGAACGCGGAGAGAGCGTACAGTACGCTCCGTTCCAATCATGCCCTTCGGGGCAGAAGATAAACGCTATTGGCTCTGACGGAGCGGGAGCGGGAGCGGGTTCGCTCGGAGGCGGACTGCTTTCAGTCGGAGGCGGAGTGTATGTACCGCTGTCCGTAGGTGGAGGAGTGTAACTGCTACTATCCGTCGGAGGTGGAGTATACGTGCCACTGTCGGTCGGTGGCGGGGTGTATGTGCCGCTAGTTGTGGTGTCGCTCGTAGAAGTGGTCACACAGGCGGAGCCGTTCCAATATTGACCACTACCGCACGAAGTGGACGGTTGCGTTGTCTGCGTCGTCGATGTTACGCACGAAGAGCCGTTCCAGTACTGGCCGGATGCGCATGTTGTGGTCTGTGTAGTAGGCATTCTGCAGTAATTTGACGCGCTGTCCCACGTGCCGCCGGCGGTCGCGCATCCCTGTTGCGCGCTTTCCGTGCTGTACGAAGTATCGCTCGTAGAAGTAGTCACACAGGCGGAGCCGTTCCAGTATTGGCCGGATGAGCACGATGTCGGCTGTGTGTAATTCCCTCCGGAACACCCTGAAACGGGTTCCGTGGTGCAACTTCGTACGGTCTGCGAATTGTAGGACGTAACATATCTCGTCATTTCCGAATCAAACCATCCGCTTCCCATTGAGTGGCATCCGTTCCCCAGAAGTCCGATGAGTTCGCTTGAACAGCTTCCGCTGGTCGTATTCGTCTGCGTGGTTGAAGTGACGTTTGCACACTTGGCCGGGTCCGGCATTCCGAAATCGGTGCTTGATTGCGTCCCGGCTCCAGACATCCATATATTCGCCTGCGACCCGACATTTGCGCATGCTTGTTTCAACGATTCTATGCGCGATTGTTCCGCGTCCGCTCTAACCCATGACCGAAGCCCTTGGCTATTCCACACCTGCTCTCTCTGTCCAGACGGGACCGGATACGGAGTCGGGGTCGGCGGAATGTCAGACGCGCTGCATCCGTATGCCGGAACTGCGGAACATGCGTAGAGCGTTCCGTTCACCGTGCGATATTCCGCCATAGACGGACTGAAACAATTTCCGCTTGAATCCACAGTGCGCCAACCGCTTCCGTACCGTTCGCAACTTGTCGTTTGAATCGGCGGCGGCTGGACGACATTGGACGGCCTGCAGGAATAATATGTTCCGCATTCCGGCGAACTGAACGAAACTTCTTTCGCCTCCCCTGCCGGACAAGATTCAACGGTCGGCAGAGCGGGGCAAATATTCTTTCCGTCCGGTCGCGGCGGTTCCGTCCTCGTGTCAAACGGAATACATGCACCGAGAACCCTGCACCCCAACTCGTTAACAGATTCTTGCCTGTACTCGCCGGACTTGCACGGTATTGGCATCGACGCGGCATACGACGGGCAAACCGGCTGCCGTGGATATTGCTGATATTGGCCATACTGCTGTTGGTACGGGTATTGCGGTTGATTCTGATATCTCTGGTCCGCAGGATACGAATACGGCGGATATTGCTGATATTGCGGCTGGCCGAAGCCGGGCGGCTGCGGCGGAGGTCCTTGCGGATTGTCCAGCCAGCTCTTGAATTGCTGAAGCGCCTCTTCTTTGTTGAATTGCGCATCCGCAGGTCGAAACGCGTCCCGCCCATCTTGCGGTGGAGTCATTCTGTACGAAGTTTCTATGGCGCGCTCATACTTCTCGGCCGCGACATCCTTGGAGAAAATGCCCTCGCGCGCTGTTTCGTTCAAACATTGCTGCGGATTCGTCTTGCAGAACGATTCCAAGTCACTGATTGACCTGAAGTTATTGTCTCCAATGGAGAAATCCCCTTCCGTCTTGAACCTCTGTTCAACGCGCGAGCGCGCTTCCATTCCAGCCTCGCCGAAGCGTATCTTCTGGCGGATATCAGAGACGATATTCTGCGCATGCGGAGAGTCCTTCGCCAATAGCTCTATCTGCGGGATGGCGGCTCGCGCCGCTTCAAGGCAGGACTGCCCAATCGACGGGTCGGACGAGCATTGGAACGGGTCCGCAACCCCCCTCTTGGACATTTCGCTCTTCATTACTTTTTCTATTTCTCTCATGGCGCCGAACTGCCCCCTTTCTTCCTCAGAGATGAGGTCATCGCAGAGCGATGGGTCGGTCCTGCATTCGCCGAAATCCACCGAACCGCGTTCTTTGACCTTCTTCACCATGGAAATGGCGAACTCTTTGTCCTGCGCAGTAACGAATCCTTTCTTGACGAGGAATTCCATCCCTCGCGTTACTGCTTCAACATCTCCCCTGCCTCCCGCCTCTTCCATGTATCTGCCGATTGAACCCGGGTCGGAAAGAGTTTTTCCGTCCATTGTCGTGAACACGATGTTCTGCGCACGGTCGGAGAACGTGTTGAATGTCGTCTGTACGCTGGAGTAAGCCTTTTCCAATTCTTTAATCCCATCGCTGCCAAAGAATCTGGTCGCTATCTGGCGGCAAACCTCCGGTATTGCGGAGACGCCTTCGGACCGCGCTTCCGCTGGCGGAGCCAGACAGAAATTCCCGCACCCCTCAAGAGTGTTATCACCGCACGACACCTGCCCGCTCGCTAGGCTTTCCTTAAGGGCGATGCTGGCATCCGCTCCCGCCGCTCTGTCCTTCGTCTCTTGCGGAATGTATTTTTGGACATTCTCGTGCTTCGCTAGCCGTGCGCATCCGCGCAATAATTCAATTGACGCCGTGTCAGGGTCCATCGTGCGGCATGCCTCAAAGTCCACGCCGAGGGACTTTGCTGTTTCAACAATCGTTTTCTTCTCATTGACTTTTTGAGGAGTGAGGTCAACGGCTTGTGCAACTTTTGAATTTCCGGAACTCAAACGCTTTGCGATTGATGTCGCAACGTCAACAAGGCATGCGGTGTCCTCGCATTGCTTCATCTTCTCCACCGCCTCTCCCTTGAACTCGGTCAGGAGCGTGTCCACCTGCTTCACGCGGTCGTCGGAAAATAGGTCGTGCTTTTTGCCGATTTCCGCGCATTCAACGACGTACTTTTCATCGTTGCAAATCGCCTTGGCCTGGTCGGCGCGCACAACCGGAGCTCCGTAAACAGCGCTTAGGTCCTTGAACGCGGCATTCATTTGCGCCTCTGTCGCTCCGCTTGGAGGAGCAGTCTGCGCGAGGGCGACGCCGGCCATGCCGAACAGGCCGATTGCCCACGCGCCAGCAAGTATCTTCCGCATACTAGTTTTCAAACGGATTCAATACCTTCTTCACTTTTTCAAACGGATTCGCTTCAACCCCTTCAAGAGGATTCACCGCTTGGAACGGATTTGCGGACTTCGCCGCATCTTCCGTGGCTTTGCGCGCGCTTTCTCCCTGAAGCGCCTGCACATCGGCTTGAGCTTGGGCGTACCCTTTGGTGTATCCGTTTGAACGACCGAGCCAAAACGCAAGACCTATCAGAACGATGACTGCAATAACAACGGTCGTCTTATTCCTGAAGAATTCCGCGTAATTTGGCGATGGCATATGCGTAAATATTTAATTAACGTGATAATACTAGTATTCTCGCACATCTATTTCAACGCGTGGAACTTATGCACACCTGCTACAATAACGGCAATGAATCGCGTTTTCACTAAAAAACTCCTGATAGGGACCCTGGTGGCCGCCGTGCTGGTCGGAGCGGCCTTTTCATTCCCCGCCATTCTCGTGTCCAATATCCAACATGAGCGAGAGCGCGCCCTCTCCGCGATGCAGGAGCAGTTTCCTGTTACAGTTAATCCTGCGGATAAAATCATAATTGAAGACGAGCGCGTTAACGCGTTTCTTGAGAGCCGCAGTTCCCCGCTTCAAGCGGCCGCCGGAAGCGTCGGGGATATATTCAAAGACATCTTCACGTGGGTCGCGGTAACAATCGCCGATGCTTCTTGGTATCAGAGCATAGCCTCGGCCGATGGCAGACTCGTCAACATCACGCCGGGAATGCGTAAGGAACAGGTTGCAAACGAATTTGCGAAAGTTCTCTCTTGGAACAACAAGCAGAAAAAAGAATTTTTAACCGACGCCGACTCACAACTGCCTCTTCAGGAGGGTTCATTCTCGCCAGGTGTTTATCTCATTACCAAAAATACTGCGCCGTCTGAAGCGCAGGCTCTCGTGAACGAACGTTTTTATGAAGATATCCTTTCTCATTACGGAACGACAATCGCCAAGATAGTTCCGCTTAAACAAGCGCTGACTGTCGCTTCGCTTATTGAACGCGAAGCGGGAGGCGCCGATGACAGACGTCTTATATCAGGCATCATTTGGAATCGGCTTTTTATCAATATGAACCTTCAGATAGACGCTACGCTCCAATATGTTAAAGCGAACAGCGTTGCCGGAACGAACTGGTGGCCGAAGCCGGTCCCCGCGGACAGATTCAGAAAATCTCCATACAATACCTACCTTAATAAAGGACTGCCGCCGACTCCTATCGCGAGTCCTTCGGTCGCTTCTGTTCTCGCCGCCTTAAATCCGAAAAATACTTCTTGTTTGTTTTACTTTCACGATGCGTCCGGAGGATTCCACTGTGCTGACACGTACAAAGAACATGTCGCACTCTTAAAAAAGTATTACGGCCGCGGAAAGTAGCCGTTTGACATTTGTCTATATATACCTTATTGTATAAAAGGACCAACAACCTACCAGAAAGGAATTCAGCCATGAAAATTTTGTTCGCAGACGATATGGGAATGATACGAGCGATGCTCGCAACGGCATTGGAGCATCGCAAGCATTCAGTGGAGGTCTTCACCGACGGCGATGAACTTCTTGAACGCCTACTCGAACCCGACCGTCGACCGGATTTGATTATCACTGATAACAGCATGATACGGGTGAGCGGTCTGGACGTGCTGTGGCGGATAAAAAACGACAAACGGTACGCGGAACTAAAATCAATACCGGTAATCGTCTACTCTGCCGATGATTCGGCAAAACTAAAGACTGAAGAGCTTGGTGGCATATTCGTTCAAAAAATGCTCGAAACCAACAAACTCTTTGACATCGTTAACAAACTTTCCGCCAAGATTGCAAAAGAAAGGGGGTGACGCGATGGCTAAGCGTCGTTGTGAATGCGGAGCGAGAAATCCCGCCTGTTCCTTAAGCCCGTTCCGTCACCAGCGGAACGGGCTTTGATTTTTGCCACAACGAAAACGCCCCGGAAAACCAGGGCGATGTGCGCAGATGCGCGAAAGAGCAATCAGATGAACACACTCCTGTTCGTAGCGTTGAGGATGTTCAGGCACACCTTTCCACGAGACGCCGGCGCTGCCGAACGCACGTAACATTTGGCTTCGTTCGGTTTCAGTATTGGCTGAAGAAGTGTTACCTCCCAGTCTGTTGACCTCGGCCTGTTTTTGCCGATAGCGGGTCTGATTCTTCCGCCATCGGCATTTTCCTCATCTGCAGTGGCAATGGTTTCCTCCGTAATGATGGAATCGGTGGCAAGCATGTAGTCCTCCGATTCCACCGCATCCGTTGTTTCGTCAGGGTCGGCGTGATAAATCCGCACACCCGGCCACAATAATGACGACACTTCCGCTTTTACTTCTTCCTTCTTTTTCATCAAAATCCCCTAAATTTGGTTTTGAGAATTTTCCCCGTTGAAAGCGTGTTGCCTTTCAACACCAAAATCATACTCCTTGCTCCACGTTTGTCAAAACGAGGGTGTGTGTTGACAAAAAATGGAGTGTCTGCTACTCTTAACAAATCAACCAGCGCCGGTCCGGAGAAGTGGGATCGAGCTTCTAATTTCGGCTACTGATTTGATACATTAGACACACAATCATCATCTCAATCTCTAGCTATGCAAAACGGCACAGTAATCAAGAAGAACGAGAAGGGCTTCGGCTTTATTAAAGTCGACGGCGCGCCGGAAGGCGCAAAGGACCTTTTCTTCCATTCCAACGAGCTCCAGAACATTTCGTTTGATGAGCTCCAGGAGGGCGACAAGGTTTCTTTCACGATCGGAGACAGTCCGAAGGGTCCGAACGCCCTCGGCGTCAGCAAGGTCTAAATAAGGCCTGAACAAAACGTCCCGCCTCCGGCGGGACGTTTTGTTATAATGTTGTTTATCATGCTCGCGCCAAATAAGGGAAAGAAATTGGAAATAACTATTAACGGTGTTTCGTACCTGCGGCTCCCCATCAAGACACGGCTCATAAATCCTAGCGATGACTTAATGAGACTTCTCGACGAATACGTTAAAACCCACATTCAATCCGGCGATATGTTATTCGTCAGCGAGAAGGTGGTCTGTATCTGTCAGAATCGCGTTCTGCCAATTAAGGATATAAAAGTCTCGCCACTGGCGCGGTTCCTCGCGAAGCAAATAGATAACAAGCGCGGAACTCCGGAGTTCAAGGGCTTCGGACACAGCACCGCTTTCGCAATGCAATTATTTCTTGAAGAGGCCGGATATCCGCGCATTTTATTCGCGGCGCTCGTCTCTGCGCTTACGCGCCCGCTCGGCATCAAGGGCGCTTTTTATTTCATCAGCGGCAAGATGGCTAAGTCCGTTGACTGTCCGATGTCGTTCTCATTCATGCCGTATCTGCTTTACGCCAAGCGCGCACCGTTGAAGCCAGATAACGTCGCGCGCGAAATACGCGATAAGTTCAACGTTGAAACTGTGATTGTTGATGCGAATTATAGGGGCGCCTTTTCGCTCGGCAAGTCAACTTCGGCCATTTCAGAAAAGTTCATTCAAGCGCTCGTGCGCGACAACCCAGCGGGTCAGGATAACGAAATGACCCCGTTCTTCCTCATTCGGGCCATTCTGTGAGCTTGCCGGCTTTGAGCTCCATGGGGTCAGCCCTACGGACGTAGCGCCAGTTCCCTTTAGGTACTAGGAAGTAATGTTTGCGCTCGCTTAAAGCGTCTGCGATATTCCACAAATCTTTTTCAGAAGTTATCCAGTCCATACCGAATTTACGCATATCAAGCGGCTTGGAATAACATTCCAGCACTTTCTCTCCGGTCTTGTTCACGAACCATTCGTGAAAATATGAGAGAGCGAGTTCTCGCGGAGTTTGATATATCGGGTCGCGGAATCGTATAGTGGAGTGATTTGTCTTGCTTATCGCTCCCCAAAAACCGTTACGCTTGTACAGAGCGACAACGTGGTCAACATCTCCTTTACCGAGCCGCGATGAGAGATTCATGATTATTGGAAGTTCTCCGTGAAGCCAGAGCGCGGTGGCGGCTAAGAGAGCGCCTTCTATGCAGTGTGCTTTCTTATTCCGCAGGACTCTGCGCGGAGACATGTGGGTGTCGCCGCTCTTCTCATAATTTAGAGGAAGACTGTCCAAAAAGTTTTGAATCTTAATAGGTGTAGAGAGGAGGCGCAGTGTGCGCTCCTCTGCTCGCGTTAGGCCGAATTGCATTAATTACATTGTAACAAGAGCTGCAAGTTCTTTCTGTGTCTTCGGGATATGATTTATATCAGCCTGTCCGACAATACGAATTGAAGCGCCGCTACAAACGCCAAGCACAGTACCGGCGTTCTTAACGGCACCACCGGCCATAGTGTAGTTAGAATCCGCATGAAAGAGAATATCTATGCGATTAGTGTAACGGGCGTTCATCGTGTCTGCGATAACGCGATATCCGATTATCGGAGAGACTATTTTATAACCGCAAGAATTATTTGAAACGGAAGGACCGGCTATTTCAACAATCGTGCCGAACGGGAGCTCGTCAGCGAGGTCGCTTGAACGTGCGGCCACAATTTCTGGATTGGAGAATGCTCCGGAAGCTGTTATTAAAGGGTCGTTATCGGTTTGTTCCGGAACGGCGTTATACGCAGTGAGAGTTACCGCATAGCTCGGCTTAACAAACGCCGACGGCGCCTGCGCATGCGCCGGCAGACCGGATAAAAGCAAAAACCCCATTAGGGCTGTGAGTGGAAACATTGAATTTAGTTACCGAAATAGCCAATAGCTACATCGTTATTTTTATACTAGCATATTGACATTTTATTGTCAATGATTTGAAATGGGTATCCACTTGTCTCGTGTAGCTACGATTTTCCTGTTAGCTTAATAGCATGTTAGGTCATAAGTCGCTGTTGACAAGACTGAGACAGTTTGACTCCCCGACGTCGGTTTATCACCGCTCCAACCGTTTGAGGCGACACATTTTGTTGTGTTTATAGAAGACCATGTGAGTGTTACCGGCCCGCCACCAGCCGGAAGAGAGGTTGAATTGGAAGTGAATGTAGATATCGTAGGGGCCGTTATCAAATCAAGATACCCTATTCCATACGAACTGCAGCCTGTGGCGTTACATGCCTGAACTTCAACTTTATACGAACCCGCTGTTGTAAAACCGAAATACGACGGCGTCCCGCTTATAGAGGTGGCAGTAGGACTTACAGTCGTTATTGTAATCCCGTCAACTTTATAATTATAACTCGTCGCGTTCGCCGTAGACCAAGACACGGACATTACTTGATTTAATCCTACCGGATTCGGAGCGATAAAAACGGTTGGAGTAGACGGTGTAGCTGCGTTCTGGCTTGCCGAACATGAACCGCTTGGCGAGCCATTGTTTGAGCCGGAACATGTCCAGGATACGGAACTGCCTGCTGAAGGGAAAGAGGCGTTACTTGGAGAACCGCTTGAGCACTGTTCGTACGGGCTATAACCTGTTGAGCCATACGAGTAGGCGACTCCGTCTGCCTTACCGCAAGAGCCGTTTATTGGCGGAGGCGGCTCCACCATCCATACCCATGAGGTTTGAGAAGTGTCCCAATTACTTCCGTTCCAGCCGGCCACATAAAACGCGTGCCACCCGGGGCCCCAGCCCATACTCTGTCCTGTTATATCTATTGAACCAGACTTTGAAGGCGTCGCCGTCCATGCGGACCATCCGTTGTTATATTGTTGATAATAATCTGCATTCCTCCAGGTTATCGTAAACTGGGAAGTCAGGTACTCGTTGGAAGACCAATTTGCACTAACATTCGTAGCGGCATTTGCAAAGTTCGGATATAAAAAAAGAACTGCAAAAAGAAATCCCAGAAGATTGGCTGTCGTTTTTAGAGGCGGAAACTTCATAATTAGCATTTTTATTTTGCAGAAATAATGAATTCCTGCGGAATAAATTTACCGTCTTGAGCATTGGTATTTTCAACTTTTATGAAAATGGTTTGTCCCGGCTTTATGGCACTAAGCGCTGTTGCCGTTCTCGCACCGGCTACTGATAACCCAGTTTCATTGTCCACTAAATACACAGGTATGTTTCCGGAAAAAGACATGCTCGCCGTCTCGGAGCCAACCGTATTAAAAGCGTACGGCTTATACATAATCTTACTATCTTGGAAATTAACTGAAACAACCTTTCCTTTTACATACAAATCGGAGTTTGAATCAGGCGGCAACGAGGAATCTGGCGGCAGAGGCAAACTTTCGGGCACTCCAGTATTTGTTGCTATATCCGCAACGGGAACAGTGTTGCCGGCTGGTTTAACGGTAAGAGCCGCGTAGCCGACTCCGCCGGCTACAATTAACGTCAATATTAACAAAATCACTTTTGTGTTTATAGTCATAATGTTTTCATTGTATCCTAAAATTTATTGAAAGTCGGTATCACGTTCACCGTGACCGACTCGTCAACTGTCTGCCCTCCGTTGGTCTGACAGGTGATGGTGAAAATGGACTGTGAAGATATTGCAACGCTCTGTGACGTTGGCGTTTCAGCATAATCCGTACGAGAGAGTCCTGGACCGGAGATTGTACAGCTTCTAACCTGCGATGCGCTCCATGTAATTTGAGACGGTGTGCCGACATGAACTCTCGTTGGGCTGGCTGAAATGGATGCGGAAGGAGAAAGGACCGTAACTGAAGTGAGTGAGGGGGACGAATCTCCTCCTATTCCGGAACAGATGAGTTGATAAGTGTATGCGCCGACGGAAGAGAGGGGACCAACTGAACGGCTCCCTGAGGGTCCTCCTGCCGTGAATCCCGTGCCCGTACAAGAGGTTGCATTGTTTGAGCTCCAAGAGATAGTTGAAGGCTGCCCTTGGTCTACGGTAGCCGGTGAAGCGGAAAAACTAGTTATGACAGGTCGGGCGGGGGGAAATGCATTACAATTTATAGGATTGGTCGCTCCGTTTATACATACTAGCGAACCGAGCGGATTACCGGAACCGCCGCCCGTTCCGGTACATCCGGTTGGTGGCGGGTTACCGCTGCAAGCGACGCATGACCTGCCCTGAAACGCAAAACCGTTCGGGCATTGGTTACAGGCCGGAGGATTGTTCGCGCCGTTTGAACAAATTACGGTACAGTTCTGATTCGCATAACTACCGCTTAAGGCGCCGTTGTTGCAGGTTCGCATTTCAGAGACGCAGGTTGCGGGAGAATTCACAGAAGATGCTTGGTACGCAGTCGCCGAACTGCCGCTACTGATGCTCCCTCCCCAAGGAAGGTTGCACGGAGCGGGAGCGGCGACTGTTACCGTAACGGAAGAAAAAGCCTGGGCGGATGAAGTGTTTTTTGTTTCAGAACAATAGACTGTGCCCCCGCCGTTTTGGCTGACGCATGACCACGTCCACCACGCAGGGTCCGTATCGGAATTATTCGCGCTGGCGCCGGAAGAACAGGAATAGTGGGTAGTTGAACAAACCGGCGCTGTGGGAGAAGTAGAAACATACGTGCCGGTAAAAGAAATCGTTTCTCCATTTGCCAGAGTCAGGGATTGCGTCGGCGGAGCGGCGTAACCGGCAACCGAATTCCAGCTTATGGTGTATGTCCCTGTCGGTATCGAATCAACCTCTATCAAAACTCCGTCACTGCTAGGCACTAAAGGCTTAACATACGTTTGGGAAGCTCCAGAGCCGGTAAATGTTTCAGGACCTGTGATGGTCCAAGAAGCGGACGAATTGCCGGAAGATACATTAATGGTGCTTAGAGAACTGTATGCGATAAACCACGTACTGCAATTTAGATGAGCAGGATTGGTTGAAACAACGCCGGCATTACAGTTCTGAATGCTTCCGTAATAAAGCGGCGTGCCGCCGGAAACTAAGGTCGTGTATCCGATAGGTTCGGTGGCGCAGTCCAAGTGTGCTGGATTGGTGCTGACCACGCCTGCGTTACAATTCTGAACTGTCCCGTAATAAAGAGGCGTGCCGCCGGAAACTAAGGTCGTGTATCCGATAGGTTCGGTGGCGCAGTCCA
>JBBTWA010000057.1:13158-21436 GCA_038063025.1 Patescibacteria group bacterium
AGTGTGCTGGATTGGTGCTGACCACTCCTGCGTTACAATTTTGAACTGTCCCGTAATAAAGAGACGTGCCCGCACTGACAGAAAGCGGGACAATAAACACGATGGTAACAAGAATTGCGCGAGTTATGTTCACGGCTTTTTCAAAACACTGATGCTTACTTGAGAGAGTATTGACGGACTTTGTTCGTCCTCGTGAATCGTCACGTTGATATCATAATTCCCTTTTGTGCCGTACAGAGAAGATATTGTGGAACTTGCGTATTTATTAGAAATGTTCCATTTTTGTTTTTCAAGAAAGTCAACATAAATTGCGTAGTTCTCTTCCGTTGTCTTGGCGGATAAGAAAACTATTGTGAGCTGTTTTTGACCGGTGTAATTCAAACCGTAGCTTTGTTCAACTTTTACGCCTTCTCCAATCGGAATGTCAGTCGGAAAATCAACGGGCATGTTGGCGCCGTAATCTATCTTTTGATATTGCCCTGCAGGACTTGTAACAACATTTACGCGCGCATATACGCCTATCAAAACAAAGACTGCGGCAAGAACGGAGACTGTCAGAATTTTTTTGAGATTCATTTCGTTTATTATACTCCGATTGTACCGTCAACAACGCCGTCCGTGTGTCTAGTAGTGGATATTAGTTTACGGACGAGATAGTAAGTAATGCATGCGACTGCGATGCCGATAATCGCTCCGCCGATAATGTCCGAGGGATAGTGGATTCCGGCGATTACGCGGCTTGCAGTAATCAGAGTCGCCACTATAAAAAAGAAAACGCCAAATTTTTTGTTATACAGATACGCGGCGGCCGCCATCGCGAAGAAAAAAGTTGCATGCCCGGAGGGGAACGACCACGCGTTGTCGGTTAAAAGTTGGTGTGTCTGCAACGTCAGAAAAGGCCTCGGACGATGATAGAAAAAACGAATAATTTCAGTAACGCCGAAACGCGCAATGACGCTTGAAATGGCGATTGTTAAAAGTATCTCCAACTTCTCCAGTTTCGGATGTTGAGAAAAAAACACGAGAGCCAGAAGCGCCACGACAAGAACGTACGGAAAATATGAAGCGAAAAACACTACGGTACTATCAAAAAATTGCGACTTCCCCGCCAGACTATTTAGGAGATAAAAAAGTTGCGTATCCATTTTAGATGGCGGGCATGAAAGTGCCGATTGCGACGCCCATAACTATCGCCGCTCCGCCTAGAGATGCCATGCGAACGCCACGCCACAACATCGGGAGTCGAGAAAAGCGTGCGCTCAATGCACCAACAATGAAGAGCGACAATACGGACAGACAGATTGACACGATAAGCGCGATATCGGAAGTAAATATGATGTACGGAATTAGAGGAATGAGGGATGCGAGCACACAAGAGATGAACATGAGGACTGCAGAGATAATAGAAGGACGGTCATTTACGTTTGAACGACTTATATATTCTTCTGCCGACTCCTCGGAAAGAAAGTCGCCCATCGCCATTGAAAACGCTTCAACAAGAGCATAAACCGTGCCGGTAAGAATTATGGTCGCCCTCGGTACGCCGGCGACGCTGATGCCGGCGAGAAAGCCGACTGTGGAAACGAGACTGTCGTTAATTCCAAAAACGATGGTGCGCAGATATAACGCGGAGGTTTTCATGACGGACGCCAGCCCTTTTTCACTTTTGTAATTTTATTCTTATCGTTCATGAATACGACTGTCGGGCTCATTTTCTCGGCCTCTTTAGGAGAGACCCATGCTTCACCTAGGATAATAACCTTGTCACCCTTTTGAAAGAGCCGCGCGGGTGGCCCGTTCAGAATTACCTCGCCTTTTCCCTTCTTCCCTTTCACGATGTGCGTGCGCCAAGAAACAGCATTTGAAACGTTGTTAATCGTCACCATCTGTCCGGGCAGTAGGCCGGCAGAAGCCAAGAGGGTTTCGTCTATCGTAATGGAGCCGACGTAGTTTAAATCTGCGTCTGTAATGGTCGCTCTATGCAGTTTTGCGATGCAAACATTTACTAACATACAGAGAATATATCACGGTTCAATAAACTGTGCGAATGGTAGACTGGAGAGTATGGAAGAGCAAATTCTGAATTTCGTAGAACAGTTCAAATGGAAACCTGAGCTCCTGCGTGCCGAGCGTTTACCAGAAAAATTCTCGCACATAATCGTCTGTGGGATGGGCGGTTCGCATCTTGGCGCGCAATTATTACTCCGACACGACCCTGCTCTCCCTATTTCTGTTCACAGCGACTACGGTCTGCCGAGAGAACCCAAAGAACGTTTGCGCGATGCACTTATTGTAGCTAGTTCGTATTCGGGAGAAACTGAAGAAACTTTGGATTCTGCGCGTTCTGCGGTTGAAGATGGACTCTCAGTCGCAATTGTAACAACCGGCGGAGCATTGGCGAATTTTGCCGAAGAATATTCTCTCCCGCTTATTCTCGTACCGAAGAAAAAGGTTGAGCCAAGAATGGCAGTCGGCGCGTTTATGCTCGCTCTCGCGCATCTTATGCGCGACACGAAGCTTGAAAACAAAATTCGTGAAATAGGCGCGAATATAGATGTGCAAAAAGGACGGGCGGACGGCGAAGCGCTCGCAAAGCGCCTAGTCGGGTCAACCCCGCTTGTGTACGCTTCAACATTAAATGCGCCTATCGCGTATTTCTGGAAAATAGCCTTTAACGAGACAGGCAAGGTACCGGCGTTTTACAATATCTTTCCTGAAGTCTGTCATAACGAACTTTCTGGATTTGACATATACGAGCGCACTCGCGTTCTTTCTTCCAATATGTCCGTCATTTTTCTGAAAGACGGCGACGACCACGCGCGAATCAATAAACGCATGCGGATAATGCAAGAGCTTCTGGCGGAGCGCAGTTTGACCACGATAAATGTAGAGGTTTTTGGAAATAATGGCTTGGAAAAAGCGTTGAACGGAACTCTTTCCGGCGCATGGACTGCGCTCGCGCTCGCAAAAGAATACGGGACGCCCGATGCGATTACTCCGCTCATTTCAGAGTTTAAGAGTAAAATGAAAGAGCCATGATTCTTGTAGCGGACATCGGCGGGAGCCACATGCGCGTCGCCGTGTGCGATTCTCCCGGCTCTTTAGAAGAGCCTTCCGTCTGCGATACTCCCGCCGAATTTGAAACGGCGGTTGAAGTATTCGCAGATATTGCGCGAGATATTGCGCGCGACCGCCCGATTACGGGCGGAGTAATCGGCATCGCCGGACTTCTTTCTCCTGACCGTCAGATTTTGCTTAAATCTCCGCATCTGCGAGGATGGGAAGGAAAAAATATAGCAGAAGAATTCAGTAAAGCGGCTGGTGTTCCAATTCATTTTGAAAATGATACTGCTCTCGGTGCGCTCGGCGAAGCAGTAAGTGGCGCAGGTATGGGTGTTTCTATTCTCGCTTATATCGCAGTCGGCACCGGTGTCGGAGGTGCGCGTGTTGTTGACGATAAGATTGACCGCACTACATTCGGATTTGAAATGGGACATCAGCGCCTCGGTATTGGCGCGAACGCGCCGGAGTGGGAGGAATTAGTTTCGGGTTCGGGGCTTGGTAAGAAATACGGCAAGCCTTCATCAGAGATAAAAGACGCGAATATATGGAACGAGGTCGCTGACAATTTTGCAATAGGACTATATAACGCAATACTGCATTGGTCTCCCGAGCGCATCGTACTCGGCGGAGCGCTTTTTAACGAAAGCGCGATTCCTCTCGGGCGCGTAAAAACAACTCTTCATTCAATCAACACTGCGCTTCCGGAGTTGCCAGATGTCCGGCTCGCTAAGCTCGGCGACCGCTCTGTCTTGTACGGTGCTGTTTCTCTAGCCTCAACTATCGCATAAGCCGCACGAGGCGGATGGTTTCAAACGAGTGACGGCCATTTAATGCGTGGAATATGGGCGAGAGTTTATTATCTTTTGCGACAGCAAGTGCCTCATGAATCTCATTTACTGTATTTAACGGGACGATGTGCGCGAAGTCGGCGCGGGCGAGCTTCCCTATCTCGTATAGCTCTTCCAGATGATGCACGATTGTTGATGCGACGAGCCCGCGCGACTTCGCCGCGTCTCTTAAACTTTTTGCATCTCTCACAGTCTGCAAAGTTTCTGCGAGCCTTCCAGGCAATCCCGCATTCATATTTTTCTTACTGCCTACCGCCTTCTGTGTACTGCTCTCTACTATTGCTCCACCCATCGCCTTCACGAATTTTTTTTGCATATCCTCCACTTCAGGCTTGCGCATCTCTGCGAATGTACTCCGCGCCGCCTCTGAGGCGGCGCGGAAGTTTCTGTCTTTTTCTAATATCTCCGGATGCACCTCCAGCGCGCGCTGATTTAACCCTGTGAGGTACACGCCACTCAACCTCCGTACGCGCGAGAGCGCGACATACCCCTGTCCATATTCAAACGCCTTTGATAAGTCCATAATCGCCGCGTCCATGCTCATACCTTGGCTCTTGTGCACAGTCATCGCGTAGGCGAGACGGAGCGGTATTTGCGAGATGCTCGCTCGCACCTTTCCCTGTTCTTCCAGCTGCCATTCCATCGGTTCTGTAAACACTTTTTGGCCGTTCTTTGTTTTAACAATCGGCAGTCCGTCTGCGCCCCAACCTTTTACCACTCCGAGTGTGCCGTTGACGAACCTGCCTTGCGGTGAAGAATTCTTGGTAAACATCACTGCCGCACCTTCTTTTAATTCTAAAACTTCGGGCGAGAGGCATCCGCGTTTAAGCCCTTCCACCAGAGAATCTTTCCCTTTTGAACTCATGTGAAATTTTTTTGCATGCCCATTCAATTTCGCGAGTTCGTCGGCGTTTATGCGGTCTACGTCTGCATTGTGAGAGAAGAGCTTCGGTGCATCTGGAGGAAGGTCTTCTTGAACAACAGAGCGTGTCATTAATCTCTCGTGGTGCATTTCTTCAACTTCTCCGGAACGTATCGCCGAGAGTACATTGAGGAAATCGCTATCATCCTGTCTATACTGTTCGGTGAGGTAGCAGGTAATTAAATTTAACTCGCGCCACGTCGGCGAAGTGTAAGCGAATTTTACTTCTTTATTTCTAGAAACGGGCGGTAATTGAAAAAAATCTCCGACGAGGATTACAGTGAGTCCGCCAAACGGCTTATCGGAGCGCCGAATTTCTCTGCAGACTTTGTCAACCATCTCAAACGTCGTGGCAGAGAGCATTGAAATTTCTTCTATAATCAGCACTTTCGCCTTAGAGATGCGCTTCGCGACATGCTCCTTGCTCGCGATTCTGTCTACGTCTGCGCGAGAGAGATGCTCGGCTATGCCGATACCGCTCCAAGAGTGGAGCGTCATACCGCCAACATGCGTCGCCGCTATTCCGGTCGCCGCTGTCACCGAAGGTTCTATGCCGGATGCACGAAGCCAGCCGATGAACTCATTTATCGTGTGTGTCTTCCCGCTCCCCGGCTCGCCGGTGAGGTATACATTCGCCCCCGTCTTTAATATCGTCAGAGCTTCCCCTTGTGTCATCCAACGATGATACCAGAATTAATGGCGGTGCAGGTAATTCCAGATTTTCGCGAAAGCGTAGCCGAGCACGCAACCGATGGCCGTGGCGACGAGAATAACGGTAATCGCGGCGGTGAGGTTGAACGCGCCGACAACGACCGGCACGCTGACCATGTGCGCCCACTGACTGAAGTTGACGACCGCCTGCGCCCACCCGAGCGCCACTAGAACGACCCAGATGAGGTGGACACCGCCGAATAGTTTCCCGACCGTGAGTCCTGTCTTTTTTGGATTAATGTGATTCATAACGATGTTGTTATGGCTAATGCTCTAATGATACCTTATGCGCCAGCCAGATAATGCTTCAGCGTATAAATCCAATCCATTTCTATTTCAGGTGTTTTTTCTTTTTCAGAGAGAAGCCATCCAAGATATTTCCGGTCTATTTTTACAACTTCCTCCAGCCGTTTGCCGTTGTACTTCCCGAAACGAATCGTGGTGAAGAGGAGCGGGCGCGCAGATACAGAGAGCATCGCCTCTAGCGCAGACTCCTCGGTCCCATGTCGTTCTTTCATCTTCTGCATAAGTCGTTCAAAGAGCGCTTCCAGCACAAGCACGTCGCCCCACGCGTCATGCGCCTCGGCTTCTACATCCAGGTCCAGCAGGTAGCGCAAATACTGAAGCCGGTAATTCGGCAACTGGTCGTTCGGGTCGAGCGCGTAAACAACCTTATATGTGCAGATATTCCGACTCGGCACAATGCCTTCGCGCGCGAGCATCGCGAGGTCAAAAGCCGCGTTGTGCGCGACGGTTATCGTCTCCTCATGTTCCAACAAATCTTTCAGCCCAGCATATTCAGGTGAATCGATAAACGCAGGCTTCTTCAATACCATCTTCTCTGTGATGTGGTGAATCGCCATTGATTCTATTGAGATTGCTACGGGTGGCTTGTAGAGCGCGTTAACGAGCGGCTCGTCTACGAACCGCTCCTTGACCGCGAGCTGGACGAGACGGTCATTATCGCTATTCCCCGTCGTCTCGGTATCAAGAAATATTATTCTCATGGTTGTTCTAGTTTTTTGCAAAACACTAGAATAGATTCGGCGCGAGGGGTGAGTTTATGGCGGACGCTCGTTCCTTCATTGCGCTTCAGCACCAATCCAGCGATAGCCAGCTTGCGGATGTGGTCTGACGCATTCTCGTATCCTATGCGCAGCCTCTCTGCCACGTCGTTCACCGACTGCTCGGGCTCTTCGTGCAAGAGCTCCATAATCTGGATTCGCCGATGGTTGGCAAACCCCTTCACGACTCTCTCAATCTTTCTGTAGTTCATCGCCATTGCCGTTTAGTATACAACATCCTATCCGCAACAATATGTTCTAATGTTCCAGTCTTTTGCAAAATACTGGAATAGAATGAGGGTTACTCGTACGTAAGGGTCATCGCGTTTACCGCGAGGCACGATAGCGCGTAGCTAACGACAAACCACGCGAGGAGGGTGGCGAGGGTGATGCAAGCAAATGAGAATACGGTCGTTAAGAAGAATTTCGTCGCCTCGGCCTGCCTTCCTTCTATCAGAAAGCGGACGGGCTGGTAGACGAATAGGTAGCCCATTAGCGAGGCGGAGAGGACGAAGAGGGAGAGAAATAGTATAGGCGCCATCATCCCGAGCTCATTGTCTGTAATGAATTTGGGCGAGTTGAAGATGAGCGTCACGAGGATGCTGATATACCCGCTCGCGAAAAGCGCGTTTACAAAAGGGTTCTGGCTCATATTTATGCAAACTTAAATTCAGAGACGCAGGTTTCTATTGTGCTCTAGTTTCGTTTCGTTTGACAAAATCGGCGGCGGGATTAGAGTAACGGCGGAGAAAGACCTGAATAATCAACCGGTGGGAGGTGTTATGAGATTCATTACCAAGAACATCATTCTGGGTTTTGTACTTTGGTTCGCGCTCTACCTGCCCGGCTCTGCGGAGAGTGCTGAAGAAACTGGACATCGCGTTGTCCAAATCAAAAATGGCCTGACAGTGTGGATTGGAGATGACCAAACTCCTCAGATTTGCAGTGATTACTTTTTTTCTATCGAGTCACCGAAGGGAAAAAAGATTTACTTCAACTATGAGAAAAAGTCCAGCGATATATTATCCATGGAGCCCGTCTTCGAATGGATTGGCAAGATCTACGTCAACGTAGACGAACGTGAAAAATATCCGCGCGTCATCATCGTTGGTATCAAGCCAAACGCACAGTATTACCTCAGCCTGAACAGGAAGGATTTTGTCGAAGGACTTCCATGTCTCGTTGACGGTAAGGGAAAACAGATATGAATACGACTGCACCTAATGGGCCGCGATTCTACGAATCGCGGCCCTATTATTTATTCGCGCGACGGAGGGAGAAATATTTCCCTACTACGTGCGAGCACTACGAAGGGCGCGCCAGAGGATGAGTAAGAGGCTGACGGCGGAAAATGCAATGCCGAGATACCAAGAAATTTCTTCTCTGCTGATGAAGAATATAGGCATCCAGGAGTTGCTGGTAACGGGCGTGATGAAAATGATTATGAGCGAGAGCGGGACGAGCCACGCCGCGAGCCGAAGCCATGAGTTAAATATCGTTCGCGGAACAAATGCCAGAATGATTGCGATTAACAAAAAGGCGGAACTGAAAAGATATAGCGGTGTAATAATATATGGAAACATTTGATGAATTACTCCGCCATAACAGACAGATGCAGAGTAGACACACCACAAACTAATATAACGAAAACCAACAAATAACAAAGCAAG
>JBBTWA010000058.1:0-1655 GCA_038063025.1 Patescibacteria group bacterium
GCCGGTGCTAAAGTGACTTTGAAGTAATCTTCAAAGTCACCCCGCACCTTGCTGGACGAGCACGCGCCGAATAGGCGGATGTAGCGCGAGTCCGTAGCAAAGCAAGGTGCTGGGGTAACTCTCAATACAAAAAACGCGGCACGCCAGAGGCGTGCCGCGTTTTTGTCTTGCCATTGACTTTTTTGGTGAAATGCGGTAAACAAAGAAAGGTTGTTGCTTTTCGTGTCAAGTCAAATAAACCGCAGTTCTCACTCAGGAGGTATCAATGAACGCACATGGAATCATGGCTGTCGTGGTGTTCGCCTTTGTCGGCGCACTACTCATCGCATTGCAGTTGAAGCATTGGAGGCCATTTCTCGAAAGGCTCGTCTGGTTCAGGGACGAAAAGATCCGAGTAGATTTTGAGCTGTGTAAGGAATCGCAGATGGACCAGCACTGGTCTAAATCGGCGAAGTTCCTGCTGGACGAAGTTCGCCAGTTGAAGCGGCTCTCGGTTTTATGCAACTTTGACACCAGCAACAGGGTCGCGATGACTGAAGAACTCATCCGGAAAGAAGTGGCCGTGATTATAGAGGGAGAGCTTCAAAGGGCCCTCCGCGACGCGCAGCGAGAACTTATTAGCGCGGCGAGAAGTGGCCTCTTCAACCTCGACGAAGGCACCGGAATCAGCCAAGGATATCTCGATCGTCTCGGGGAAGCCTACCAAGAACTCAATAATGCCGCAGTTCGACTCGCCTTCATAGCGCCGAGGGATGACAAAGAGCTAGTCCGCTTCAAGACATCGCTTCGCGATTTATTGGTGGTCAACTAGAACACGCGACTCACCGTCACATCGTAATACCGCCAGGCTCTATGGGCCTGGCGGATTTCTTTAGGAGCTACAAACTACCTCCATATTTGTGGCGTAGTCAATGTTTTGCGTTTTTGCGCGAGAGCGATTACACTAGCGGCACCGTGGAACCCCTAGTAAAACTGTTCGGCTCGCCTGCTCGGCTCAAAATGCTTCGCCTTTTCGTATTTAATCAAGACGCTGTCTTCACGCTTGCAGAAATTGTGCAGAGGACAAAATTATCAAAGAGCGTTGCGCGCAAAGAGCTTGCGGAAATTCTTTCGGCCGGTCTTATACGCAAAAAGGGAACGAATGTTCCAGCGCACTATCAAACCAATCCAAGCTTCGGACATCTTGACGCGCTGGACGCCTTTATTCGCGAGACAACGAGTCTGCGTCCCGCCAGCATCCTAGCCTCGCTCAAGCGCGCCGGAGCTCTGCGTCTCGTCATTTTATCCGGACTTTTTACTGGCATTCTTGACACGCAGATTGACCTTCTTGTTGTAGGCGACCATCTTGACGAACGCGTTCTAGCGAACGCCGTGCACTCTCTTGAAGCCGAACTTGGGCGCGAGATTCGCTATGCGTCCTTCGCAACAGCCGATTTCAGGTATCGTCTCGGAGTATATGATCGGCTTTTGAGAGACGTTTTTGACTATCCACACCGCCTGCTTGTTGACAAAATAGGATTGCAGAAATGATATACTATCTGGTAGAAGCTCGGCCACCGTGGCGCGAGTAATTAATCAATAAACAAATCGTTATTAATTATGGTTTTCACTACATGGGCAGACGTTCTTAGTCAGTCGTTTCAGGGTCTTTTCTA
>JBBTWA010000059.1:0-2630 GCA_038063025.1 Patescibacteria group bacterium
TGGATTTCTCCCTTCAGGCGCTTCACTTCATCCTCTCCGATACCGCCGGCCTCTTCAGCCGTTTCAAGCGCCTTGAGCGCGTCTGTGCGATGGGAGCGCAACGTCACTTTCGCATGCTCGGTCTTATCACCGGCGATTTTCGTGAGTTGTGTGCGTCGCTCGCTCGTGAGTTCAGGAAATGAAACACGTAATCCCTGATCGTCAGTAGAAACACCGACGCCAAGGTCAGCATCTGTAATTCCCTTCTCTATCGCCTTAGTGAGCGTCTTGTCCCATGGGATGACCCGGAGCGTGCGGACGTCTTCTACCGAGACGTTCGCGAGTTCACGGAGCGACGTGCGCGCGCCGTATGCCTCTGGCCTCACAGTATCAAGCAGGGTCGGAGTAGCCCTGCCGGTGCGCACGCCGGAGAGCTCGCGCGCGAGCCATTCTTCGGTTTCTTTAATATTTGCTTTCAGTTTTGAAAAGTCGTACGACATTGCAGGTGTAAGGTGTAAGTTGTAAGTGTTAAGTAAATTCAATTATAGCATTTTCTTTTTCTTTTCTTGCACCTTACAACTTTCCCCTTGCATCTGTGAGAACGAGCGAGAGATGCTCCAGAATCATTTTCACCGGAGCGCTCCGGTCGTGGAGATACCCGCGCAAAACTTGTATATCTTCAAGCAGTTCTCGATGTCGGGACGTACCACGTCCCGACATGTATGCGACTGTTTCTATACCGTTTACGATAGCGATAGCTTCTTCACGAAACTCGCGTTTCTCTTCTTCGTCCTTCCCACTCGTTAATTTCTTTATCATCGCGCTACGCTTCTCCTTGCTCGCCTTTATAAACTCTTCCGCAATTCCTCCCAATGTGTGGGACGTCAGACGTCCAGCATCTGATGTTGGACGTCTGACGTCCAGATATGGGTTTAAAACTTGCACGCGCGAACGTAATGTTGGTAACAACCCGCCAAGTGACGGAAGTACAAAAAATAAATAAACGCCAACAGGTGGTTCCTCAAAAATCTTCAAAAGCGCGTTCTGCGCCTCGTGATACGCGCGGCTCGCAGTAATTATCACGACTTTATGCTCTCCAACAAATGGTGCGCTCGAGGCAAGTTCCGTCACTCGCCGCGCATCTTCAACCGAAAAAAGCCCGAAGCGCAGGGTGACAAAATCCGGATTCGCTTTCGCCTTCATCCCTAAGTTTTCTTTCGCCCACGCCTGCGCTACTCCAATCCCCGCCTCTGCCTCCGCTTCTATTACAAATGCGTGATGCCTCATATTGTAATTATAGCTGATATATGTTATTTTATATCCGTTCTCATTAAAATAGGAGGCGTCATGAACCTTGCTACATTTTGTGAAGAACGTGGAGAAATGGTTCTTTTGCCAGTACTCCGCTTTTCCATGTTCTTGAGCTCTGTAATCCTTTTGGCTATCATAACCGTTACTTTTTACGGCTGGTGGCAAATCGGCAAAACTCTCTTTTCCTTTCTTTTCTGAATCCGTCACCGCCAGCCACAGAAACCGCCAGATTGGTTTCTCGGTCTGGCGGTTTCTGTTTTTATACAACTACTGTTTTGCGAGAATGCTTTTTTGGTAGGTGTCCAGATGTTTCAGAGCGATGCCAGTGCCGCGCGCGACGCAGAAATATGGGTCTTGGCCAAGCTTCGCGACGACTCCGGTCCTGCGATAGACGAGCTCCGGCATCTGGCGGAGCTGGGAGGAACCGCCCGTGAGGATGATGCCGTTGTCTATGATGTCGGCGGCGAGCTCGGGCGGCGTATCCTGAAGCACCTTGCGTATCGCCTGTGTCATCTCGCGAAGTTCTCGGGCCATCGCCTGCACGAGTTCGTTGGTGGAGAGCTCCACAGTACGTGGGAGACCGCTCATGAGGTCGCGCCCCTTGACCGCCATCGTGAGCTCTTCATTGAGCGGCACGGCAGCGCCGACTTTAATCTTCAGCTCTTCCGCCGTTTTCTCTCCTATCGCGAGATTGTGGGTCTTCTTCACATGGTCGGTAATCGCGCGGTCTAGCCGGTCGCCGGCACACTTCACGCTCGTGGAGGCGACGATACCGCCAAGAGAAATCACAGCGACATCTATTGTTCCGCCTCCAATGTCCACGACCATGCGTCCCATCGGTTCGTGGATGGGAATGCCCGCGCCGATAGCGGCGAGTATAGGCTCCTTAACCACATACGCATTCTTGGCTCCGGCTTTCATCGCAGCTTCAATGACCGCGCGCTTTTCTGTTGAAGTCACGCCGGCTGGGACCGAGATGAGTACGGTTGGCTTGAAAGGGTTATGGCCGAGCGCTTTTTTCATAAAATATCTGAGCATCGCCTCGGTCACGCGGTAGTCAGCTATGACGCCGTCCTTCATAGGGCGATATGCAATTATATCGTCGGGAGTACGTCCTATCATCTGCTTCGCCTCCGCGCCGATTGCGAGAATCTTGTTTCCTCCGTACTTACCGTGCGCCTTACCAACGGCAACAACCGACGGCTCGTTTATGACGACCCCTTTGCCCGGCACAAAAACGAGAATATTGGTGGTCCCCAGGTCTATTCCGAGTTTTGGAGAAAAGAAAGACATACGGCCATCATAAGTGGTACTATGCCCCCATGCAAGGCGAGATGAAT
>JBBTWA010000059.1:2730-3994 GCA_038063025.1 Patescibacteria group bacterium
GATGAATTTCGTTGTTGAGGGAGGTAAGAAACTCTCGGGGAAAGTAGAGACAAGCCGTTCAAAAAACGGCGCAGTTGCTCTCTTGGCCGCGTCACTCCTAAATCGGGGACGCACTACTCTGGAGCACATGCCTAAAATTGAAGAAGTGAATCGCCTTATTGAAGTGCTCACTTCAATAGGCGTCTCTGTGAAATGGGACGGCACAAGCGTTGTTATAGAACCGCCAGTTCCGCCAGATGGCGGAATTACTCTGAATACGATAAACAAACCTGCCGCAAATAAAACCCGCAGTATTTTGATGTTCATAGGTTCTCTAATTCACTTATTTAAAAAATTTGACATACCGCAGTCCGGCGGATGCACGCTCGGTCTCCGCAGTGTAAGACCCCATCTGCTGGCTCTTGAAAAGTTCGGCGTCGCTATAGAAGCGCGTACGGACAGTTATCGCGTTACGCATAGCAAACTTGTCTCGGCAGAAGCGATTCTCTACGAGTCCAGCGACACTGCGACTATCAACGCCCTCTTAGCCGCCGCGCGCATTCCGGGCGTTTCAATTATTAAGTACGCCTCGGCGAATTATCAAGTACAGGAGGTCTGCGGATTCTTACGCGCACTCGGAGTTGGCGTAGAGGGCATTGGCTCCACTACGCTTACCATAAACGGCATTAGGGACATTAATTGCGACATTTCATACAGCGTCGCAGAGGACCCGACGGACGCGATGTTCTTCATCTCCTCCGCGATTGTGACTGGTTCTGCCGTCACAATCGCGGCCGCTCCGATTGAATTTCTGGAAGTTGAACTGTTGATTCTTGAAAAAATGGGGCTGAAATTCAAATTATCAGAATCAAGATTGTCTGAAAATGGAATAACGAAACTCGTGGACATTTCTATTAAACCGTCCAAGTTAGTGGCATTCCCGGAAAAGATTCACGCGCGCCCTTACCCGGGACTTAACATAGATAATCTCCCATTTTTCGCAGTTATCGCTACGCAGGCCAAGGGAATGACTCTTATTCACGACTGGGTCTACGAGAAGCGCGCAATTTATTATACCGAGCTTGACCGTCTCGGTGCGAACACGAATCTGCTAGACCCTCATCGCATTTCAATAACAGGACCTTCTCACCTAAGGGCTGTAGAAGTTATCTGCCCTCCCGCTCTTCGTCCCGCCACCATAATCCTCGTCGCTATGCTTGGTGCGAAAGGCCGCTCCACGCTCCGCAATGTCTACAGCATCAACCGCGGATACGAAGACATCGTG
>JBBTWA010000060.1:0-5155 GCA_038063025.1 Patescibacteria group bacterium
AGAAAGGTTCAACGAACGCGGCGCTCACGAGCAGACAATTAGACGAGAAAAGCGGCTTCAGCGCTTCTGCAAAAGAGGCACTGATGAACGCCGCCGCGCGCCTTAACCTCTCTCCGAGGAGTTTTCATCGCACTATGCGCGTTGCGCGTACAATCGCCGACCTCGCTGGCGCAGACTCTGTTACTCCCGCATTCGTACACGAGTCGCTCCAGTACCGCCCTCGCGGCCTATTTGGGTTTGAATAAAAATTGAATTTTGTGCTATACATATAATCGGATTATGGGTGGCGCTGGTAACATCGGCGCCGAGTTCGTTCTTCAACAAGCGAGGATAAAATGACAACGAAAGTCGTAATAATCACGCATCCCGATTACGAAGAAAGAAGTTCAGTCAGGCTCACAAACTATGAAAGAAGTGCGCTTCTTAGCATTCTCAAGTCGCTTGAAAAGTTTGTCGTGGCTAAGAATGTGGCAGTTTTGGCGCCCACAGCTCCTGAAGTCATTTTTTATGCGAAAAGCATCGCCAGACACTTCGGCTTAGACGAACCCGAAATCTGCGAATGTCTGTTGCGTAACGGAGATGGCGAGCTGGATGCAAATGACGGATGCGACTGCATTGCTGACTTTATATCTCCGCAGTTCGACCTCATCATCGCCATAGCTGCGGACGGTTTCTCCGAAACTCTCGCCAACTCTCTTTCAAAGCAGATAAAACGGCCATGCAGTAAGATACACAAGACGGGAATGAATGCTGTATATGTGATCTAACGTTGTCTCAACGAAAAACCGCCCCTCTGCACGCGTGTGAAGGGACGGTTTTTTATTTGTGAATCATTGAGATATGCAGACGGAGCCGGCGCGGCAGTTGATAAACGGATTTTGCGCACCTCGGACTTCAAAGTGGAGGTGGGGACCCGTCGCGCGCCCCGTCGCTCCTACGTAACCTATCGTTTGTCCACTTGAAACTTCCTGTCCGAATGAGACAATTCCCGACCTTAGGTGCGAGTAGAGGGTCTGGGTGCCGTTACCGTGTGTGATGACGACGTAATTCCCGTAGCCGCCGTTCCATCCGCCGTTAGTGCGCGCAACTATGACGATTCCGTCTGCGGCAGAACGGACCGGAGTACCGCGAGCGGCGCCGATATCAATGCCGTTCCAGCCGTGTATCCCTTGCGTAATGATGCCACCCGGCAACGGATTATTGAAATATCCCGCCAAGAAAGAACCTCCGCCTCCGCGAATTTGACTGGCCGGACGTTTGACAGGAGAAGACACTGGAGCGGCGATTTCACCTCCGGGGATGATTACGGTTGAACCAATGGCAAGAGATTCAGATGCATCAAGCCCGTTATACTGCGCTATTTCTTCTGCGTCAGCGCCGTATTTTCTTGCCAAAGACTTTAGGGTGTCACCTTTAACTATTTTATGTTCAACACCCGAGACGGGCAAGATAATAAGAGTGTCGCCCGGATGCATGTCTTTTGAATTACGAAGATTGTTCGCCCAAATAATAGTGTTCACAGAAACGTCGAACATTTTTGCAATATCGGAGAGAGTATCGCCTTTGCGCACCACATAGACGGAGATACGGTCGGACGTATCGGAACCGACGACATCCGCAATCGTGCCGGAAGGGCCGGAATAGGCGAGAAGAGCCTTGCCTCCGCTGGTCTGAATGCTGTCTATGAATCCTTTGTTCGGATTCGGGTCAAAGTTCGTAGCGGCTACGAGCGCCTGTGTCTCGGAATCCTGATAAAATGTACTTATTACTGCGGCGTCCGCATTTGCAGAAAACGGCCAAAACGCATTTGCATGATTCGGTAGAACTATTGCAGTGAATGCGAAGCCGAGGAATATGAGAAGTTGTGAATGGAATTTAATAGGCAAACGAAGGTATTTCGGCGTGTCTGGCGGGTACAAGAATAGCCTATATACGTTGTATATAGGCTATTCCTTGAATACTTCCTTATCAGCTATATCTAGAGTATAGCGTAGTGGAGTGCGCAGTCAACCGTCTCCAAGACTGCCTGTGGAGAGCGGTTTGTGGGGTATATTCTGTTGATGGCGTATCTGGAAGGATTAAATGACGCGCAGAAACGCGCCGTACTCGCGACTCGCGGTCCGATTTCTGTTCTGGCTGGAGCCGGCAGCGGTAAAACCCGCGTGTTGACTACTCGCATCTACCACTTAATTCGAGAGGGCGTTTCGGCAAATAAGATTTTGGCGGTTACCTTCACCAACAAGGCCGCCAGAGAAATGCGCTCACGTGTAAGGGCGATGTTAGATGGAGATTCAGCCGCGCCTTTCATTTCCACGTTCCACGGATTAGGCAGGGAACTGCTCCAAAGTTACGGAAAAATTATCGGAATTTCTCGATACTTCAGCGTCTATGACCGCGACGATTCGGAAAAGGCGATTGCCGTCGCTCTGAAAGCTCTTGATGTCTCGGTGAAGGAGCTCTCTCCGCGCGCTGTTCTAGGCAGAATATCGCGGCAGAAAGGAGAGGGTATGCGTGCCGAAGAGTTTGCGCAGAAACATGGCCGTTCAAGCTTCAGTAACAGGATTGTATCGGAGGTTTGGCAGAGTTATGAAAAAACTCTAACAAAAGAAAAGGCGCTGGACTTTGACGACCTTATCGCTCTGCCTGTACGAATGCTTGAAGAACATGCCGACATAAGAGAATTGGCGCAGAATCGCTGGAACTATATCCATATAGACGAATATCAGGACACAAATAGTTTACAGGAGCGGTTGGCGGGAATACTTGCAGAGAAACAAAAGAATCTTTTCGTAGTCGGAGACGGGGACCAGGCGATATACGGGTGGCGTGGAGCAAAAATGGAAAACATTTTGAATTTTGAAAAAAAATATCCGGAGGCGCAGACGATTGTTCTGGAACGCAACTATCGTTCAACGAAAAATTTGGTGGATGCGGCGAACGCAGTCATTGAAAAAAATAAAAATAGAAAAGAAAAATATTCAACGACTGAAAAAGCGGCAGGCGAACCAATAATTTTGCATATTGCCTTAAACGCTGAAGATGAAGCGCGATGGATAGCCCTCCGGATAAAGCGTCAGATATCAGATGGACGGAAACCGGGAGAAATTGCAATTCTTTACAGAACAAATTTCCAGTCGCGAGCCCTGGAAGAAGGATTGTTACGTGCAGGCGTTCCCTACAAGATTCTCGGCACGCGATTCTTCGCCCGTAAGGAAGTGAAAGATGCCCTCGCGTGGATGCGTCTCGCTATGGACCCCTCGCGCGAAACGGACAAACTGCGCGCGGCGGCTGTGCCGCCGCGCGGTATCGGCCGCGTTACGCTCGGCAAATTGGCGGCGGGACAGCGTTTAAGTCTGCGCGCCGGCGAACTCGCGAAAATAGAGGCGTTTGAGAAAATAATCAGAGAGCTCGCCCTTGCGGCTGAAACGCTCGCCCCGTCCGAGTTCGTGAAGCTCGTCGTTGAGAAGAATGGAATGAAGAAGTCGATGCTGGAAGAAGGAAGCGAAGAGGACAAAGAGCGGTTTGAAAACATTGAAGAACTCGCCTCGGTCGCCGCCAGACACGACTCAAACCCCGGAAAAGAAGGTATTGCTCTATTTATCGCTGAATCCGCTCTCGCGAGTGACCAGGACGAGATGGACCAAGGAGAAAAGACAGGAGTAACGCTCATGACAGTACATGCGGCGAAGGGTTTGGAGTTCAATACGGTATTTATAAGCGGTATGGAAGAGGGGTTATTTCCGCACAAAAATATCGGATGGAATCCGCCAGCCGGCGGAGACCGTGATGAAGAAGAGGAGCGGCGTCTCTTCTACGTCGCGATGACCCGCGCGAAAGACCGACTTTTTCTCACTCTTGCTAGTATTCGTAAGATTTATGGAAGCGACTCCGTAACAATTCCTTCTTCGTTCCTCGCGGATATAGATTCATCACTAATAAAGTATGACGAAAACGATTTGCATCCGGAGCCGCAGGTGATACACTTTTGATATATGGCCACAACCAAAGAACGAATCCTTATAACTCTTACGCCCTCAACAGCGAGAATGTTAAGCATCTATGCCAAGAGTGAACAAACACCCCGCGCCACTATTGTGTCAAAGGTGCTTGATGCGTGGGCTGAAGAAGAAAAAGAAGAATACATAACTCCAAAGGAACGGCGAGCGCTCGTGAAGATATTGAAAGAACGTGATGTTCCGAACGCTAAGTATTTGTCTTCTAAAGAATTTTGGAGGCAAGCTGGTCTGCATGCGTGAATGGGAAATTATATATCTTGCTACAGCACTTGCAGATGCAAGAAAACTTGATGCGCAAGATCGCTTGTTGATCGAACAAGCGGTAAACACGAAACTCGCGCACGACCCAGAGACATTCGGAAAGCCGCTTCGCTATACGCTCAGAAACTATCGGGTACTTCGTGTAGGTGACTGGCGTGTGATTTTTCGTATTAGAGAACATGAAATATTAATTGGGGCGATTCGCCATCGTCGCGATGGATATCAAGGTATCGAAGCCAGGTTTGTATAAATATGCACGCACGAAAATCACTGGGGCAGAATTTCTTGATGCATGCGCGCATCGCGGAGCGGATTGCGCTTGTCGCGGAGCTTAAGCCCGATGACACGGTGTTAGAAATTGGGCCCGGGACCGGAATACTCACCCGCGAGCTTTTGAAGCTCGCGAGTAAAGTTATCGCGATAGAAGCCGACGGAAAACTTTTTGAAGAATTAAAAACAGATTTTGTTGATGAAATTAGAGACGGCAAGTTAAAGCTCATACATGGCGATATTCGTACGTTTGATATTTCTTCTTTACCAAAGAATTACTCGCTTGTTGCGAATATTCCGTATTATTTAACAGGTGAGATATTTAGGATGTTTCTTTCGGCAGAGAATCAGCCGAGCGCGATGACACTTCTGGTGCAGAAAGAAGTCGCAGACCGCATAGTCGCGCGCGATAAAAAAGAGAGTATTCTATCGCTCTCGGTAAAAGCGTATGGAGACCCAAAACGCGAATTTCTTGTTCCGCGAGGCGCATTCAAACCGGCGCCGAAAGTTGATTCCGCCGTTTTAACGGTTCGCGATATCTCGCGCAGGAATTTCCATACGAGAGCCGAAGAACGACGATTTTTTGCGCTCATTCACGCCGGATTCGC
>JBBTWA010000061.1:0-1671 GCA_038063025.1 Patescibacteria group bacterium
GCTGGAATCGGACCAACATAACCGGCTTAGAAGTCCGGTGTTCTATCCATTGAACTATCGGGGCTAACGCACTTCTTTACCCTATCATAATTCCGTTACTGCGAAGCCCGCCAGCAGCTTGTGCAGCTGGGCGGGTCAGCCAAATTGCAGAGCTATTGGCTGGGGTCGGAATAGCGGTAAACACCGGTTCTGTATTTCGCCTCCTCGTCTGAACGGTTTGAGAAAATGGCGTCAATGGCGTCAAGCGAAGAGCGGTTTAGCGACGTGGCCGGACTGGAAGTAGCAGTACCGATAACTCCGCCATTTGCGGCTGTCTGAAATGTCCATATGTTCCAAACGACGATTCCAATGAAAGCTGTCACGGCTATTGCCAGCATTCCAATCCAGTCGCGCTCCGGGTCTCTGAATGCGCCTGAACGAAAGCGTTTTACAGAAGAAACGACGGTGTTAAAAATATTCATGGCTTATGGACCGAACCGACAACCAGTTCAAGGTTGGCCAGCCAATTTTTTTTATCGCTTTTCATGACTGAAAACTTTGAGATTGAAATGTCGTACGGGGCATATTCAATGGACCCTACGGTACGCATAACGGCGTCAAATGCCCCCGTAACAGTAACCGCAAGCGTCAATGTCGGACGTGCATTAGTGCCGCCGGCAGAAACGGAAAGAACTTTCACAATGGTCCCTTGAGAAAGGCCGCGCGCTTGAAGACCGTCAATAAAAACAACGATGTCATTTTCTGAAACGAAATAACTCCTTACGGTAATTTCGTCATCCGCGATTTTCGCAAGCTCCGCGCGAGAAGACGCGATGCGGCCTGCCGCTTCGCTCCTCGCGTTAATTTGGCCCTGTAGGTACGCTACAGCAGAACTTTTCTCCGCGACAACAGAGTACCAAAAACCCTGTCCGACAAATACCGCTACCGATACGGAACACGCGACGAGAATGTGCAAAAGAGTGGTTTTCATGGAACAAGTGTAACGGTGATGGTGAATGCGATATCAGAGTCCTTCGCGTACGCAGAGACCGGCAGGACGGCGGAGGCGGAAAATGGCGCGCTTTGCAATGCCGTCTGGTAATTGCGCAACGAGTCCCGCGAGGCCGCAGTGCCGGAGACGGTAAGAGTTCCGGAGTTTTTACCCGTCGCAGGTGCGTATGTAAATCCGGAAAGCGCGGCTCCGGAATGCGGAATCGCCAGAGCCATACGGATAATCTCACTGACGGACCTAGTGCTCCCAAGTTTAGACAAGACTTCTACATTGCCGGAGAGCGCGGACAGGCGTGCAGAAAATGCCGTCCCGTCTGCAGAAGAAATCGCGGACTCAATACTAGCGAGGCGACCTTCTTTTATGGCGTAACTTTTTGCGAGAAATACATACGTGGGGAAAAGTAGAACAGCGGATACGAGCGTAAGTAAGGTTACGAGCACTACTGCGACAACGCACACCCGGAGAATGTTTTCGCGAAAGAGCGCTCGCTGGCGTTCATATGGAAGAAGGTTGGTGAGTTCTCTATTCATGAGATTGTGTGCCGTCGCGCAGAGCGAGGCCTATCGCAGTCGCATACGCGAGAGACTCCGTGTAGTCCAGAGCGGGAATCCACCCATCGCGCGAGGCGAGATTGGTGAATACGTCGCCGGCAACGACCGGAATTTTAAGCGCTCCTTCCA
>JBBTWA010000062.1:0-1354 GCA_038063025.1 Patescibacteria group bacterium
GAAATTCTTTTTGAAACATCTCCGCGCGCGTGCTCTCGGCGAGGTCGGCGCAGAGAACTACGACGCGCGAGTCCGCCTTTCCGGCTTCAACAACGCCTTTCCCAAACCCATCTCGCGTAGGCGTCTTCTCTATGTCGGGAGAAAATATTTTTTCTGAAAGTTTTAAGTCTTCGTTAAGCATAGTCGTGTGAGATTTTCCCGCCGAGAGTGCGGAGCTCTTTTAAAAATCGCTTCCCTTCTTCTTTCGTCGGCGGTTTGCCATGCCAGCGGTAATCAAATTCAATTTCGGGAACGCCCTTGCCGGGAATCGTATGCGCAATTATGAGCGTCGGCTTCTCATAGATAGCTTTCGCTTCGCCTACCGCATTCACGAACTCTGATATGTTGTGTCCGTCTACCTCCAGCACGTGCCAGTTGAACGCGCGATACTTGTCTGCGAGCGGTTCAAGAGGCATTACGTCTTCCGTCATTCCGTCTATTTGTATGTTGTTGCGATCCATTATTGCGATTAGATTGTGAAGTTTGTTTTTACCGGCAAACATTACTGCTTCCCAAGTGTTTCCCTCTTCCTGTTCGCCGTCGCTCATCAGGCAATACACGCGCCTTGTTGTGAGGGACGCCGAACGTTCCTCATCTGATGAGGGACGTTCGGCGTCCCTCGCTGCATCCGTACGGAAGGCGTATGCCATGCCTGCGGCCTGCGAGAGGCCCTCGCCGAGGGGTCCGGAGGTCGTTTCAAGACCCGGTAGTCGCGACCGTTCCGGATGCCCCTGAAGCCGACTGCCGAACTTACGCAATGTGAGACACTCTTCCACACTAAAATATCCAGCGTGCGCCATAGTAGCGTAAAGCACCGGACAAATATGGCCGTTGGAAAGAATCAGGCGGTCGCGCTCCGGCCAACCCGGATTCTTCGGGTCGTGAGCGAGAATGTGAAAATAAAAAGCCGTAAAAATATCCGCCATGCCCAAGGGGCCGGCCGTGTGCCCGCTCCCGGCGGAGACAAGCATCTTAATTACAGTCTCGCGTATCTCTTCGGCCTTTTTTTCAAGCGCGCGCACCTGCTCATTTGTTAGTGCCATCGTTTTTCCATTATACCTTATACCTGTCCCTTTATACTCTTTTAGACGCCGAAAGGCGTTTGAAGCGACTCAAACTTCGCAATAACGGCAGACGGATTCTTGGCGCGCACGATGGCGGACCCTACTACGAGATTTGAAACGCCGAGATTAAGAAGCTCTTTTGCATTTTCAATTGATACTCCGCCGTCAACTTGCAGGGTAACTTCAGGATGTTGTGCGCGGAATGTTTTGATTTTTTCAAGAACGCGCTTGTCAAACGGCTGTCCCTGTCT
>JBBTWA010000063.1:0-7934 GCA_038063025.1 Patescibacteria group bacterium
TCGTCTCTTTGAAAAGCACGTTTTTGCGCAGGGTGGGGTCGAACTTCATAAGCTCTATCTTACGTTCTGTGGTCTTTCTATTCTTACGAGTCCAGATGATGTGATTGGACTTCGTGGATTTAAGCCGTAGGAGGCGGTCTTGTGACATGCGATTATGCTATCACAGCTTCTTTTTTAATTCCATTCTTCCTAACAGCCTTCTTTTTTACATCAAAATGCGGCTCGTCATTTTTGATGGAAACCGTTACGGTTCCGCCCTCCATAACTCCCTGTTCAACCATCAGAGAGGCAATCGGCGTCAATATTTTATCTTGGATTTTACGGCGCAGGGGGCGAGCACCATACTGCGGATTGTATCCCTTATCCGCGAGCCATGTTCGTACTGCAGGCTCTATGACGAGCGCGATTCGTTTATGCACCAGTCGTTTCATCACGTCTTCAATCTGCGCGTCCACGATACGCGCGAGCGCTTCTTTGGCCAGAATGTCAAAGATGATTATGTCGTCCAAGCGGTTTAAGAATTCAGGCCGGAAATGCTCCTTAAGAGCGTCCATCACCTTCGCCTTCGTTTCTTCGTAACGCGACGCGTCGGTGGCGTCTGCAGTGCCAAAGCCGATATGCGCGAGCTTATCTATAAATTCTCCGCCGATGTTGGAGGTCAGTACTATAATCGTATTTTTGAAATTAACCTTGCGCCCCTTGCCGTCTGTCAGATGCCCGGAGTCCAGAACTTGGAGAAGGATATTGAATACTTCAGGATGCGCTTTTTCAACTTCGTCAAACAACACAACCGCGTATGGGCGATGCCGGATGCGCTCCGTCAAGCTTCCGGCCTCCTCGTATCCGACGTACCCCGGAGGCGCTCCGATAAGCTTAGCCACCGAATGCTTCTCCATAAATTCGCTCATATCCACGCGCACGAGAGCGTCGGCATCGTTGAACATAAATTCCGCAAGTTTTTTTGAAAGCTCCGTCTTCCCAACTCCTGTAGGTCCGAGAAATAGGAATGAGCCTATCGGACGGTTCGGGTCGCTGATGCCCACGCGCGAACGCTTCACGGCATCCGTAACTTTTTTCACGGCGTCATCTTGGCCGATAACGCTTTTCTTCAGCGTCTCTTCCATGCGGGAGAGCTTGACGGCTTCTTCTTCAAGCATTTTTGCAACCGGAATACCGGTCCAGCGGCTGACAACCGATGCGATATCCTGCTCGGTAACTTCTTCGTTCAATACTCGGCGCGACTTCTGAAGCGTTTTCAAACGCTTCAGCTTACCTTCCAAATCTTTTTGGAGATGCGGTATCTTGCCGTAGCGAATTTCCGCGGCAGTGCCGAGGTCGGCGGTCATCTCTGCATTGTCCGCCTGTATTTTCAATTTTTCAAGCTCTGTCTTGTTCGCGCGAATGCCTTCCAGAATTTCTTTTTCGTTCTTCCACTTCAACTCCAGTTCGTTCGTTTTTTCCTTCAGGTCGGCAACTTCTGCGTCTATGCTCTTCAGACGCTCCTTGATTTCTTTACCGCGTTCTCCCTCCAAATCCTTCTGAAGCGCCTGACGCTCAATCTCCAGACGGCGAATCTTGCGGTCCGTTTCTTCAAGAACCGGCGGCTTGTTTTCAAGCGCGATGCGCAGTCCCGAAGCCGCTTCGTCAATAAGGTCAATCGCCTTATCCGGCAAGAACCGTTCGCTGATATATCTTGATGAAAGTTCAACCGCGGAAACAATCGCTCCGTCTGTGATACGCACGCCGTGAAAGAGCTCATACTTATCGCGAAGTCCGCGCAAAATCGCAATGCCGTCTTCCAATGTCGGCTCATTCACGAATACAGATTGGAATCTGCGAGTGAGCGCCGCATCTTTTTCTATATATTTCTGATATTCCTTTATGGTGGTCGCGCCAACAACGCGAATTTCACCGCGAGAGAGAGCCGGCTTCAGCATGTTTGACGCGTCCAGAGAGCCCTCTGCGCCTCCGGCGCCCACGAGAGTGTGGAGCTCGTCAACGAAGAGAACCACCTTCCCTTCAGCGCGTTCCACTTCTTTCATCACATTCTTCATTCTCTCTTCAAATTCTCCGCGATACTTTGTGCCGGCAATCATCAACCCTAGGTCAAGCGAGAGCAGTTCCTTGCCCTTCAACATTTCCGGTATATCGCCGGTCGCCATCCTGGCCGCGAGTCCCTCGGCAATCGCCGTCTTCCCCACCCCCGCCTCTCCGATTAGGACTGGATTATTCTTCGTGCGACGCGCGAGAATCTGAATAACCCTGTTTATTTCCAAATCGCGGCCGATGACCGGGTCCAGCTTATTCTCCGAAGCGAGCTTGGTTAGATTGCGCGCATACTTGGCGAGTGCGCGGAAACGTTTCGGTTCAGCCACCTGTCCGTCCTTAGACGTCTTTAACTCCTTCAGAATCGCCGCGGCGGCGTCGCGGCCTATATTGAATCTTGATAAAATATCGGAAGCGGAACCCGGATGCTCAATGACTGCGAGAAATAGGTGTTCGGTGCCGACAAAAGTGTCGTTCATCCTCGCCGCAATTTTTCCGGACGTTTCAAGCGCTTGGGCGAGTTCCGGAGTCAGATAAATCTGATACGAGGGAGAAAGGACGGTGGACCTCTCTGGCGTTTCTAAATGCTCCAAGACGGAGTCCGCCAGCATAATCGTGTCAACTTCCATACGGTCAAGTATGGAAAAAACGAGCGACTCTTCCTGAAGCACAAGTGCCGCGAGCAGGTGCATGGGCGAAACATGATTCTGCCCGCGCTCTATCGCTAGCTCGTGCGCCCGGCGCACCGCTTCTTTCGCTTTTGTGGTGAAATTGTTAAATGGCGGCATGAGTTGAAGTCGCTGCGGTTGAAGTAGCCGCGAGCAGTACGGTTATCTTGTTCGTGGGGATTAAGAGACCTGGAGTAATACCGGCGGCGATGCCGATTAAGTTGCCGGAGAGATTGACTGCGGCGCTTCCGGTGCCTATGTCCGGCAGAGTGGTGGAAATGCCTTTACCGCTCACTCGCGCCACAATGCCGGTGGAAGCGGAACCGTCAGAACCTATTGCGACCGTAGTTTCTCCAAGTCTTAAGTCGCTTGATGAGACAAGAACTGGAGAGGCAACCTTCGGAAGCGCTGCGTCATCGGCAAAACCGTAAATTATGATACCACCGCCTTCACGGATTATTGACGCCGAAACATACAAATCGCCCGGAAATTCTATAAGAACATTCTTTGGTAAAACGTCCCGAGCGGCGGTCGCGACGGCGCGAGCTTTAGAAATATATGTGCCTGCGGAAATGGAAGGCGTTGAGGTGCCTGTCTCCGCGGAATAAATAACTACCGAACGGGTTGCCGCCGCCCCTATCGCCGCCGTAACCAAATCTTGGTTGGACGGCGCGGGCGCCTGAACAATCGCCGCCGGCGCCACTTGCGCGACAGTTTCAATCGTTCTTTCAACGACGCGATTTATTGTCTGAGTAACGAACGGCGGCGAGTAGTCAAGAAGCGAGACGGTCAGAATACCCGTCGCAACCGAAGTCACGAAGTTCACAAGAACTGTAAGCAATATGAGCTGTGACTTGGAGAGTTCCTCTATATTCATACGACTATAATGCTACCGCTCTCTTCCGTTGTCAATAAATGCAACCGCCCGGGTAAGAGCTTTCGCGAATTTAATTAAATCTGACCTATTTACTCTTGGCGACCATGAAATACGAATAGTAGACTTGGCTCGTTCAGGGTCGCCGGTGAGAGCGAGAACCGCTCGTGAACCCTCTACAGAATCTGTTTCGCAAGCACTTCTGGTGGAGACTGCGAATCCGGCTTCGTCAAGCAGTGCGACCAGATAGTCAGTATCCCTGTTAGGTAGGGATATATTTAAAATGTGCGGTGTTTGTTCAGCGCCTTCGTTGATGAATACGTTTAAAATGCCGTGAGTGATTGTTTCAATCAGACTGACGCGCGCGCGCGCGACGCGCGCGCGGAATGCCTCGCGGTCATATGCGGCGGCGCGAAGCGCCGCCGCGAATTCTCTCGCCAGTTCCGGCGACTCGCTACCGCTCCGCAATCCTCTCTCTTGTCCTCCGCCTTCATATAAAGGAGTAATTGGAATCGTGCGATGTGCAACAAGAGCGCCGATACCGCGAATCGCTCCAACTTTAGAAGCATCAAGCGTTAGCATGTCCGCGCCGAAGTGCGCGCGTGTAATCTTCTCTGTGAACGGCGCCTGACTCGCATCAACATGCAAGAAGGCTCGCGAGGGTGGATTCGAAAATGCATGTTGAATCGGCCTAGCGGCCTGAGCGCTTGCATTTTTGGATTCGCCCGAGTGAGCCTTCGCTAACATCGAAGCTACATCGCGAGTGTTCCAAATCACTCCGGTCTCTCCGCACACCGCATCCATAGAAACTAACTTTGTGTTCGGCTTCAGTAATTCTTTCAACTTCTCGCAGTCAACGCGCCAATTCTTGATCGGCAGAACATCAACTTCAACTCCGCGCTCTGCAAGTAACTTCATGTTTTCAACAATAGATGCGTGTGCACTCGGCAGATAGAGCACGTGGTCGCCAGCCTTGGCGATACCGAGAATCGCGAGCGCATTACTCTCTGTCGCTCCGCTGGTGAATATAACGTCGTCGCTCTGCACTTCAAGCAGACGTGCAATATTTGTACGTGCGTCCTCCAACATCTTCTTCGCGCGCCTGCCCTCCTCGTGCGGCGATGACGAGTTCCCCGTTACTCCGGCAGAATAATCTAAGTATGTTCTCTTCTTCAAAAGCATTGTCTCATTCTACATCAGATTGACAAATATAATTTTGAGAGTAAAGTACTTAACGGGTGAAATCAGTAGGTTTTGACTGCGAAGCAGTCTAACAACCGGGAGAACAAATGTTGCAACAGACAGGCAGACAATTGCTGGACAGGATATTCGAGGCTTTCATGGCCATTTCGTGGGCACTGGCATCGGACACAAACAACGACTTGTCAGCGGAATTGAAAGAACTCGAAGAAGTAAAAGTGATCTTGAATGCATGGCTGGATGAATATCCTCAACGGAACAGACTCTATAGTTATTTCACAAAACATGCGCCTCACTTCAATCGGTCTTGTTTGACGCTCGAAGAATTCATTGAGCGTCTTGCTGAAATGGACCCGATGGATGAGGTGGATCGACACGAGATGCATGAAATGTCAGCGAAGGCGGCACTTCAAGTCCTGAATATGCCATTCTGGATCCGTCAAGACGCTGAAGCGGCGGCGGAACCGTTCCTCTTGCTCCTCCGCTAATTTCCAGTGCTGACCAAACTACACCGCCTGAAATATGGCGGTGTTTCATTTATATCCACATATCAAATTTCCCATTGTATGAATTTTTATCCTATAGGATATAATTTCCGACATGAAGAAAATGAGGACGGAAACGAGAGGAAAGTATCTACCGATGCGTAATTTGATTCTACGGACACTTGCAGTCGGCGGATTGATAAGCGTCGCACTTGTGGCGCCGAAAACTATAACCCTTCTGAAAAAGATTGATCGCGGTGCAGTTAATCGCAAAAACCTCTATCGCCGAATCACGCAAGCGATATCAGATCTGGAACGCGCCGGAATGGTAAGGACGTCTGGCGAACGTGGTCGTCGCAATGTTGAATTGACTACAAAGGGCTACGCGACGATTGAGTCAATCTACGCAAGCGAGTACCGAATTCCCGAACCTGCGTTTTGGGATGGTAAGTGGCGTGTAATCATTTTTGATATCCGCGAGAAGCGTCGAAGAATACGTTCACAGCTTCGACTTCTTCTATCTGGTGCCGGTTTCCTACGACTGCAGGACAGCGTATGGATTTATCCCTATCCCTGTGATGAATTCGTTGGACTTGTTCGCGCGCATTTGAAAAGTGGGACGGGCGAAATGCTATCTTTCGTGGCTGAAGCTCTTGAGTCAGACAGAAGATTACGAGAACATTTTAATCTTCCTAGCCTGACGTAATTATACAAATATATGATGTATGAATTTTTGTCCTATAGGATGAGATTTCATACATCAAAAGGCATCGGATAAATTCTGAGACCGATTGCGATAATGCGGTTTTTGTGATGAAATAGAGCCATTATGGCGCGGACATCACGACCGCCCGTCATCGCTGTGATGGGCCACATAGACCACGGTAAGTCTTCGCTTCTAGATTACATTCGGAAAGCGAGCGTTGTCGCTGGCGAAGCTGGTGGCATCACTCAACATGTCTCAGCCTATATTGCTGAACATAACAGTCGATTCGTCACATTTCTTGATACTCCTGGTCACGAGGCATTTAAGACACTTCGCACGCGCGGAGCGGCCGCGGCAGACATCGCGATCCTTGTCGTTGCCGCAGATGAGGGTGTAATGCCACAAACTCTTGATGCTCTAACTGCTATCAAGGAAGCGAACATTCCATTTATCGTCGCGATTACAAAGATTGATAAAAGTAACGCAGACATAGAACACACAAAAAATTCTCTTCTTGAGCATCAGATATTTATTGAGGGTATGGGCGGCGATATTTCGTATGCGCAGGTATCATCCAAGACTGGAGACGGCGTACCTGAACTTCTGGACCTGGTTCTCCTATCTGCAGACCTAGTCGAGCTTACTGCCGACGTAGATGCGAGTGCAACAGGCTTTGTCCTTGAATCAACGCAAGACCCGAAGCGTGGCGCTTCTGCGACACTTATAGTAAAGGATGGATCTATCAAGATTGGAGGTTTTGTCGTAGCGGGCGACGCATACGCACCGATACGCTTTATAGAAGACTTCCGCGGTAAGCGCGTCCAACATGCAGGACCGTCTGAACCTGTGAGAATCTCCGGATTCAACAGACTACCGACGGCTGGTGCACTATTTAGCATTGCGAATAGAAAAAAAGATGCAGAGACACTCGCAAAGGCAAACGCGAATGTTCTTGCTACATTGCCGGAACGCGAGGCGGCAGTCGAGGGTATCACTGAACTTCCGATTATTGTAAAAGCGGATGTCGCAGGCTCTGTCGACGCAATAGCTCACGAACTAGCTAAGATCACTCACGACCGCGCTTCTATCCGCATAGTCTCTTCTGGTGTGGGGAATGTATCGGAGACTGATGTGAAAAGTGCCTACGCATCCGGCGGTACTATCATCGCGTTCAACGTAGAAACCGACGCTATTGCGCGCGACCTCGCAGAACGTGAAAAAATTTCAATACTTTCCTTTTCTATTATCTACGAATTATCTGCAAAGGTTAAAGAACTTTTAGAAGCATGTGTCCCGACAATCGCGGTAGAAAAAGAGCTTGGACGCGCGCTCGTGCTCAAAGCTTTTTCTTCAGGCGCGAAGAAGCAGGTGCTCGGAGCCCGCTACGTATCTGGAATTCTAACGGTCGGCTCGCGTGTTAAAATATTGCGAAAAGAAGTTGAGCTCGCGCGAGGAAGCATCAAGAATCTCCAGCAGGCGCGCGCCGACGTGAAGGAGATTAAAACAGAGGGAGACTTCGGCATTGAAATAGAGGCGCGCGAGAATGCGGTTTATGGCGACGAGCTCGTTGCATTCGCCGTTACAGAATCATGAATTCTGACTCTCGTTCGCACAGTCCGCAAAAACAGACAGACAGAGCATCTGAGATTGTCGCACGCGAGGCCGCACTCTTTATCGCGCGCGAGGCCGGAAGTGAGTCGTTAATCACAGTCATTCGCGCACAAAGCATGTCGCATGGCGAGCGCATTGCTGTCTTCGTCAGCGTCTTCCCTGTTGAGAAGGCACATGCCGCGCTTAGTTACCTAGAGCGCCAGCGTGAACATTTTTCAGATTATCTAAAAAGCCACGCTCGCATACGCATACCGAGAATAGACTTTATGCTTGATAACGGTGAAAGTTCTGGAGGCCCGGGCGGGAATTGAACCCGCGCATAACAGTTTTGCAGACTGTCGTGT
>JBBTWA010000064.1:0-1562 GCA_038063025.1 Patescibacteria group bacterium
GTTGAGCGTGTCGTAGTCGGGTCGGCGAAAGCGGCGTCCCTGCGCTCCGCAGGTTTCATCGGCAAGGTGGCGCGCTATGCAATCTGGATATTCGCCATTCTAGCTGCGCTCTCACAGCTGAATGTTGCCACCGCGTTCGTGCAGACTCTCTTCACAGGTCTCGTTATAGCGGTATCGCTCGCAGTCGGTCTCGCCTTCGGGCTTGGCGGCCAGCAGTCGGCATCTCGCTATCTGGAGCATCTCCAGTCAGAAATCAAGGACTAAGTAAGTATTCATTTAGCAAAACCGCCCGGCTCCGCCGGGCGGTTTTGTGTTTGTGTGGTTCATCGTCCATATTCTTAAGTATGGACGGTCGTCAAAGATAAGAATATTTACAAACGGCTCATTTCCTGCCATGTGAGCCGTTCGGCTTTCATACATAGGGCTGCCCTATGTAGTTGTAGTTCGGCTTTTGGCTGTGCAAAACAGGCACTTGCGTATTCACAGGATGGGGGTAGAATCGGGGTATTAGAAATTAATTTTGGACCATGAGCGAAGGGCCACCAGTCAGTTCTGAAGTTTCTCCAAAAGAAGTAATTGTCGCTGGCGACTGGTTTTTAGGAGAGCTGGAGAACATTGGACTACATCCTGATGAGGCGGGTCTCTTGCACGAGCGATTTGTTGGCGGGCTTGAATTGGACGGTGTGCCTGCGTGGAGCGTAAAAGACGGGGTAAGACCTATGACAGGGGCAAATCGAAGACTCGAACAAATAAAGGCAAAAAAGATATCCAACCTGGATTCGGAGATAGCATAAGTTCTGGGAAGCGATACATCTTATATGGCTTGTGCATAAGGCCACTAACATACTGCACTCCTTAAGCACTAAGGAGCATGCGAATACGAAGCATAATGGTCATGTGGGTAAGGGCTGTTCTTGCTACTACAGAAGAAGGATATGGGAGGTTTTGTGCTATACTGGCGATATGAATACGATAACTCTCCTTAAGAGTACATACAGCGAAATCTTAAAGCGCCAGACGCGTGTCGAGTCTGCTATTGCGAAATTACAAGAAACTGTTGAAGAGATAGTGTATGACGAGATAAAGCCGAGCGTCCTGAAAAGGATTGAAAAACATTCTCGTCTACTTGATGAGGGGAAGGGTATAAAGCTTAAAAACATGAAAGAGTACCATGGATATGTTCGCAGTCTCTAATTTTAGGTATGGTGGATTCAGTACAGTACACACTCGATTTAACAAGTTTATACAAAAATTCGCTGAAAAAGATAAAACGAAGCAAACCGGATTTGCTTGTGCCATTAGAGACAGGTGTCGCCAAGATTCTACGTAACCCCGAGCTCGGCAAGCCATTACGGAATATGTTACGGAATAGGCGACAGATTCACGTTGCTGGCTCGTTTGTTCTTCTCTACGAGATAGTCGGCACCGAAGTTCGCTTGCTGGATTTCGACCATCACAACAAGATTTATAAAAAGCATTCAGTGCGCAGATAGGAACTTACATACATAGGGCTGCCCTATGTAGTTGTGCAATAGGCGGGCTTGCGTATCTACAGGGGGGGG
>JBBTWA010000065.1:0-8261 GCA_038063025.1 Patescibacteria group bacterium
TGATACCGCCGTGGCGCCATATTGGCGAGCGCGTAGAACCGTGGCGCGCCTGGCCTGTTCCTTTTTGCTTCCACGGCTTCTTACCGCCGCCAGAAACCTCAGAGCGGTCTTTTGTATGTGCGCGATTCTGTCGCAGGTTGGCCTGCATAGCGGTGGTCACCTGGTGCACCAAGTCGCTCCTCCACTGCACACCGAATATACTCTCTGGGAGCTCTATGGTCCCAACCTCTTTGCCCTGCATTGAATATATAGGAGCTTTCATAAAATTATTTACTTACGACCTCGAGCAGAGTACCGCGGCGACCCGGCACGGCTCCGCTGACGATAATCTTCCCCTCCTTCGCATCCACGACGAGGATTTTCAAATTCGTGACAGTCGCGCGGTCGGTGCCGAGGCGGCCGGCCATACGCATACCCTTCACGACGCGGCCTCCCGCGCGTCCGCCACCTCCGCCAATGGAACCAGGGGAACGCTCTGTGTGCTTCTGTCCGTGACTTCTAGGACCGCCGTGGAAGCCGTGTCGCTTCACTACTCCGGAAAAGCCCTTACCCTTAGAGATACCAGAAACCTGCACAACATCGCCGACAGCGAACACCGATGCGTCAATCGTGTCTCCGACAGAAGCGCCATCAGCATCACGCATTTCTACAATGTCAGTGTATCCCTTTCCCTTAGTATGACCCAAAACAGCCTTAGAAATATTCTTCACCTTGCGAGTCCCGACTCCGACCTGAACAGCCGAGTATTTATCCTTACCGTCCGCAGTCTTCACTTGTGTAACCGTCATAGGCTCAGCCAAGAGAATAGTCCCCGCATGCGCGAGACCATCCGCCGTAAAAATACGGGTCATTTTTTCTTTCTTAGCGAGAATAAATTTCATTTTTTAAAGCAGAACGCGCGATGCAGAGACGCATCGCGCGTTCTGCCATAGGTTCCCGAGGGAACGTAGCGTTAGGAGCACTCTACCCTACCCCCCCAAAAGATGCAAGAAAACAAAAATCTCCACCACAAGGTGGAGACGGGTTCAAAAGAAAGAGCGAGGAGCGATATTCCCCGGGAGAGTTCGTATCGTATCTTACGTTCGGCCGTCGACTGCTTCACGCAAGTTGGCCAACGAACACGTCACTCTCCTCGGGGACATCATCAATACTATTACGCCATGCTAAAAACCGCAAGGCCGCGAGTTATCAGCTCGCGACCCCTTACTTCAGTCGATGCCATGGCATCCGCCGTGTGGTGTGCCACGACCGATCGGGTGTTTCTCGACGAGATCACCCAACTTCTCGTAGTAGTCGTAGAAATGCTCAAAACAAATCGGTTTATCGTTCAGCATTTCGTAGTCCTCACCATCCAATGAATTCGCATAAATCAGATGGTTATCGACTTGGCAAGTTGCGACGACTGTACGAGTCTCAATTTTTTGCCTCTGAAGCTCTTCAGCTACATTTGAGTCTTTAACGAACTGCGTGAGCGTTTTGGGCATGATTGAGCCCTCCTTTCTGATAGAAACGATAGCACGAAAAATCCCGCTTTTGAAGCGGGATTTTTCGTGCGCGATCGGTTCGTGCTAGACCATCTTGACGTCGATTGTAACGCCGGAGGGGAGATTGAGGTTCGTGAGGGCCTCGATTACCTTCGGCGAGGGATTAAGGATGTCTATGAGGCGCTTGTGGATGCGCATTTCGAACTGTTCGCGCGCGTCCTTGTAGACGAAGGTGGAGCGGTTCACCGTCCAACGCTTAATCTCGGTCGGCAAGGGCACGGGACCGACCACGACTGCGTCAAAGCGCGCGGCGGTGTCCATAATCTGCTTCACCGACATGTCCAGAATCTTGTGCTCATAAGCCTTTACGCGGATGCGGAGCTTGTGTTCAACCGCAGGAACAACGGGCGCGGCGGTCTTCTTTTTTGGAACCGCTTTTGCGCGCGGCGTAGCCGCGCGCTTGGGCGCTACCTTCTTTGTTCTTGCCTGCCTGCCGGCAGGCAGGGCTTTTGATTTTGAAGGAGCTTTGGCCATTGTGGCTTAGGCCGTAATCTTCGTTACGACTCCTGCTCCAACAGTCTTACCTCCTTCGCGGATAGCGAAGCGCTGTTGCTCTTCTAGAGCGACCGGCGCGACGAGCTTAACGTTGAAAGTAACGGTGTCCCCTGGCATAACCATCTCCTTACCCTCTGCTAGCGTCACTTCTCCAGTAACGTCAGTTGTACGGATATAGAACTGTGGCTTGTAGCCCGAGAAGAACGGAGTGTGACGGCCTCCTTCATCCTTGGAGAGAATGTAGACCTCGGCGCTGAAGTCGGTGTGCGGGGTGACCGAACCACTCTTAGCGAGGACTTGTCCGCGATGCACGTCTTCTTTCTTAGTACCGCGCAGAAGAATACCTGCGTTGTCTCCAGCCTGTCCCTCCTGCAACTGCTTATTGAACATTTCAATACCGGTAACAGTAGTCTTGGCTGTTGGCTTAATACCAACAATTTCAACTTCCTCGCCAACCTTAACCTGTCCGCGCTCTATACGACCTGTGACTACTGTGCCACGACCTTCAATGGAGAAGATGTCTTCAATTGGCATAAGGAACGGCTTGGTGAGCTCGCGCTCCGGCATGTCGAAGTATGTGTCCATCGTGTCCACGAGCTCCTTTGCCTTCATTGCCCATTCGTCGTCCACCGTCTTGGCATCAAGCGCCTTGAGGCCGGAACCGCGGATAATCGGCGTATTTACGCCGTCGTATCCCTGCTTGGTCAAAAGCTCGCGGACTTCTTCTTCAACTAGGTCAATCAAGTCTGCTTCGGCGACCATGTCTACCTTGTTCAAGAAGACGATGAGCTTCTTCAATCCCACCTGCTTGGCGAGGAGGATGTGCTCGCGCGTCTGGGGCATAACGCCGTCAGTGGCGGCGACCACGAGTACCGCTCCGTCCATTTGGGCGGCGCCGGTAATCATGTTCTTGATGTAGTCGGCGTGTCCCGGCGCGTCGATGTGCGCGTAGTGACGATTCGGCGACTCGTACTCAGAATGGTGGAGCGCAATAGTAATACCGCGTGCCTTCTCTTCTGGCGCGCTGTCAATCTTATCTACGCCCTCAACGCGTGCACTGTATCCCTTGTCCGTCAACATTGAGAGGACATGGAGAATGCCGGCGGTAAGAGTCGTCTTGCCATGGTCAACATGACCGATGGTGCCCACGTTCATGTGCGGCTTCGCACGATTAAATTCTGCCATAATCGAATAAATTAAATTAGTAAATCACGAATTAATATCCGACCGAGTCGGAAAACGCTCCGGCTCGCCACTAATAAAAGCAGAAAGCCAAAGAGCGACGCCAAGATGCGTTAGGGTCACTATACGCAAACTGTCTTACAAATGCAACTCGCGTCGGGGATAAAGAGATTATTTCTTGGTCTTAAATAGACTATCCAATTCTTTGAGCTTCTGTTCAATTTCCGCTGCAATCGTTCTGGCTTTTTCTATATCTCCAGTCAATTCGATCGATCTACTTGCGCCGCCATCTTCTTCAATAAACCTAAGATCCTTACCAAGAAGGTCAATTCTATTCTTAAGCCTAAGTCTAAATTCGTTCGTCGTTTTTTGCAGTCTATCCCTATTGTAATCAACTCTTTCTTCTGGACTCTTCTGTTGTGACATGCCAGGACCGCTGGAGAGCAAATCTCCCAAATTCCTATCCATACATTCTCCATTTGGTGCACCGTTCATAATATTAAAGATTTAGTTATAATCCCATAATTCTACCACCAATCCTGCCCAAAAGTGCAAGCCAGTCTCATAAACCACTTTACCTTAATTCGCCCTATAGGTTATGCTAAGGTAAAATGAAATTATCAATATTATTTTGAATACGGATGTTTTTTGTTCTGTTTTCGTATATACCTAGCCTCTTTCGTTCCGATGAATTTTTCAAGCCGTTTTTTCAGATTAAGACAGAGATGACATATGCCCTCTTCTTTTGAAACGCAAAAATGCTCCAGCGCCAAGTCATACAGATGGGCGGCATCGTATTGCGAAAAAGAAATGCGGCGTATTGTAGCCATGTGGATGTATTAAGCCTCTTTTAAACAAGGTTCAACCTTGTTCAAAACGAATGCAGCGAAGGTCGCTTCCTCATATACATTCCGCAGATGCCGGTAGTCATCGTACCGTTTTATGACTTCTTCTTCGTATGCCAAGCGGGACCTCGGGTCTGCTTCAAATAAAACAACGCCATCAATTGCGCTCATCTCCAGGGCGGCATTAGCGAATTGCAAAAATGACAGATCAGGATGCGCACCACCAAACTGGTCCGGCAGATATTCGGACACGATGCTATATAACGTCTGGTACGTTTCCAATTGACGATCGGCGATGGTAGCCGGGTCTCTGAAAACGATACCGACATCATAGTCAGACGCATCATTTGCAGCCCCGAGCGTACGCGACCCGAAGAGGTATACGACCTCGACTCCGAGTGCGCGCAAAACATCCTGATGTTCTTTTGAGAAAGTCATGTGCGGATTATACCATAAAAACGGCCGCCGATTCGCCTTGTGGGCGAATGGCGGCCGTGCAGTCGTGCACGATTGTGTCGTGCCGACTGCTCTGCTGCGCTTATCTCACCTCCTTTCCATTTGACTTCAGCAGACAAAATGAACGAGGCCTCCAGTGGAGGCCTCGTTGGTATCTGGATTCTTTTTAGATTCTAGACACAAGCCAAGCCTCCACCAATGGTGGTAAGGACTAGAACGAGAAGATTCTGTGCCTGTCTCATGTAAGTACCATAACACACTAGTCTCGAGGTAATGTCAGGGTCAGTGTGGATTAGTGCTACCATGTGTGTGATGGAACAGTCGGTGCAAATGAAAGGATTTTATGGGGACTTAGCGACCTACAACGAAACGGTTCTTGATATCTCTGATAGTACTAAAGACTTCTTTTCCAAACGCCACCCTGCTTATACTCGCAGTCTTATCGGCGTAACAATAATTGCTGTGATAGTATCGCTATTCTTCCTCCCCTTCCTGATTTTAGCCATCGCGATACCGATTATTGCCTATTGGAGAGTTCGCGTGCGAATGGCGCACCTGTTCTATACGCAACTCGCAACCATAATCGGGATGACTTATGAACCAAGTTCTGACCGAAGCACTGTATCTGGTTATTTCTTCTCTGTCGGTCGAGGCGGGCCTATGGCCAATGTTCTAACTGGGATATACGAAGGTGCGCCTATCCGTCTCTATGAGTACCAGTTCGTCACTGGCTCTGGGAAGCATAAGCAGACGCACCCTTTCATCGTAAGCGAAATAGACACTGGAGGGACGCTCCCTCACGTGTTTATGAAGCCGGAAGGATTTTCAGTATTTGGAAAGCCATCAGGAACGAAGCTTCTCTCACTTGAAGGAAATTTTAACGAGCACTTCGATGTATATGTGCCCGAGGATAGTGAGATAGAGGCTCTCCAAATTTTGGAGCCAGACGTGATGGTGAAACTGATTGACGAGTTCTCCGCGTTCGGCTTTGAATGCTCTGGAACTAAGACGTATGTATTTAAACCGGGCACCTTCGCCGACAATCGAGAATCGCTTGTCGCGCACATCAGGCTCCTTGAACGTCTCTACGACGAACTCATACCGGAGTTAAAAAGCGTCGCCCGGTCCTGATCATTTCGCTATACGGACACGGGCGAAGATAATCCGACACTATTCGGACGTAGGAAATATTTTGCTCCGATAATGCACGTTACGATGGTTAAAAGAAAGTCTATTAACAGCAATGTTGTTGCATTTTCCGAGCTTGAGAAAAGAAAAAGGAGCAGCCCTGCATTTATAGAGCCGATAATTTTGAATATAACTGTCAAAACTACAAACCAAATGAAGACCTTGTGCACAAGAGTTTCACTTAGCACATAACGCCGCATTAGCAGTTTGGATGCCAAGTATATGCCGAGCACCCAACCGATCACATTCGCAATAATAATAAATATTGAGATGCCATATGGATCTGTTACTCGAAATGGAGCTAAAACTAAGGAAGCAATTAGTCCTGAAACGAAAATAAATGCGATAACAAGGAACGTAGTAGATGCAGTTTTGGTAGGCATAATGAGAGATTTTTACTTCTGCTGATAATAACTTTGTAATGTAAGTATACTTCACTACAAAATGGTCGGCCGCCCCTGTGGTGGCCGCTGTGCATAACAGTATTTATCGCTTTATTTGCGAGATGCAATAATGTCTCCATTAGAAAGCTCGCTGATTCGCGTTCTAACGGGGCAAGCTTGGATTATTTTCGAGATGCGATTATATCTTGAGCGATATTCTGCGGCACTGTGTCGTAATGGTCAAATTCCATCGTCATGCTTCCGCGGCCTTCGGTCATGGAGCGGAGCGTGGTGGTATAGCCGAACATTTCAGAGAGCGGGACTTTGGCCTTCACCACTTTATTCAAACCGCGCTCCTCCATACCATCTATCTGACCGCGCTTGCCAGAGAGATTGCCGGTGATGTCGCCCATGAACTGCTCCGGCACGATGACTTCAATGCGCATAATCGGCTCCAGAATAACCGCTTTCGCTCTCGCGGCCGCGTCTTGAAAAGCCATTGATGCGGCTATCTTGAAGGCGATTTCAGAAGAATCCACATCGTGGTACGAACCGTCGTAGAGGTCTACCGAAATATCCACCATTGGGAATCCCGCGAGGAATCCTCTCGCCATCGCTTCACGAACACCCTTCTCTACCGCAGGAATATATTCCTGCGGGACAACACCTCCCTTAATGTTGTTAATGAATTCAAAATGGTCCTCGCGCGTGAGATTCTTTGGGACTTTCTTACCCTCCTCAAGCGGCTCCATCTTCTTCATGCGGATTTTCACATGCCCGTACTGACCGCGACCGCCAGTTTGTTTAATATATTTACCCTCTGCCTCAGCGGAACCGAGAATCGTTTCGCGATACGCCACCTGCGGCTTGCCCACGTCAGCGACGACATTGAACTCGCGCTTCATTCTGTCCACCAGAATTTCCAGATGCAATTCGCCCATGCCGGAAATAATAGTTTCACCGGTCTCTTCATCGCCCTTGATGCGAAATGTCGGGTCTTCGTCAGAGAGTTTGCGGAGTGCGACTCCCATCTTCTCTTGGTCGGCCTTCGTCTTAGGCTCGATACGGAGGCTAACCACCGGCTCCGGGAATTTAATCTCTTCAAGCACAATCGGATTCGCCTCGTCGCATAGAGTGTGGGAGGTTTTCGTGTCCTTAAGACCAACGGCGGCGGCGATTTCGCCCGTAAACACTTTTTCAACCTCCTCGCGCTTATTCGCCTGCAGTCGGACTATGCGCCCGACGCGCTCTTTAGAGCCTGTCGTTGAATTGTAAACGTATGAGCCCGATGTGAGCGTACCTGAATAAACTCTGAAGAATGTGAGCGCGCCGACGAACGGGTCGGTCTGAAGCTTGAAGGCGAGCGCGCAAAACGGTTCGTCGTCTGACGCATGCCGTTCTATTGGTTCATTCGTCTTCGGATTAATACCAGTTGCTGGCTTAAGGTCTAATGGTGAAGGTAGATAGTCAACTACAGCATCCAAAACAAGCTGAACACCCTTATTCTTAAGTGCGCTCCCGCAGTAGACCGGGAAAATTTCGTTATTTATGACTGCCTTGCGCAGAATCATTTTTAAATCTTCAAGACTCGGCTCCTTGCCCTCCAGATACGCGCCCATCGCCACATCATCGTTTTCAACAATTCGTTCAATAAGCGCCGCGCGATATTTCTTCGCGTCCTCAAGAAGGTTTACCGGTATCTCGCCTTCTATTACATCTTCGCCCATGTTGCCGGAGAATGTGTAGGCCTTCATCGCGAGTAGGTCTACCGCGCCTTCGTGCGCCGCTTCTAGGCCGATAGGTATCTGCATACGAATCGCCTTTGGCGATAGTCTGTCTAGGATACTCGCGTACGAGTCTTCAAACGATGCTCCAGTTCTGTCTAATTTATTGATGAAACAGACGCGCGGCACCTTCGCTTCATCAGCATATCTCCAGTTCGTCTCCGACTGCGGCTCCACTCCCGCAACTCCGTCAAAAACGACGATAGCGCCGTCCAAGACACGCATCGAGCGCTTCACTTCGGCTGTGAAGTCTATGTGCCCGGGAGTGTCTATAACATTGAAACGATACTTCCCGTGCCCTTCCGTAGCCTTGGCGGAGGAGGGTTCGCCTTTTCGCAAACGTGATTCATAAGACGGTTCCCAGAAACATGTGATGGCCGCGGC
>JBBTWA010000066.1:0-5265 GCA_038063025.1 Patescibacteria group bacterium
AACCACCAGAGCCGTATCTAGGGAAGGGTATCCACTACGATGGCGAAGTAATCCGTCGTAAGCAGGGTAAGAAGGCTGTCTAATATTATATATGAATCACAAACCTACGTCCAACAGTGAGCTACGTAAGCGCCGACACGCTAGAGTGCGCGCTACTATTAAGGGGACAGCGGAACGTCCGCGTCTAGCAGTCTTCCGCAGTAATCGCTTCGTTTCTGCACAACTTATTGATGATACAGCGGGAAAGACGGTCGCCGCCGCGCACGGCCGTGAATTCAAGGGGTCTCAGTCCAAACAAGCAACTTCTGTCGGTTCTGCCATCGCAAAGAAAGCGAAGAAAGCTGGAATAAACGCAGTTGTCTTTGACCGCGGAGGATACCGTTATGGCGGACAGGTTAAAGCGCTCGCCGATGCGGCTCGCGAAGAAGGTCTCAAATTTTAATATATGACTACACCAGTTGAAAAAGAAATAATTAAAGAAGCGGCGGAAGTTATCGTTCCGATAGAGGTCGCTCCTGAAGATGTAGCAGAGACAGAGGCCGTACCGGTTGCGAAGGTTCAGACTGCTAGAGGAGGACGAGGAGCGATTCGCGGACGTTCTCCGCGCGGCGGTAGTCGCTCACGGGCACCGCGCGAACGTGGCGAGTTTGAACAAGTGACGATTGATGCGCGCAGAGTGGCTCGTGTTATGGCCGGCGGTCGCCGTTTCAACTTCAGTCTGGTGGTCGTTATCGGCGACAAGAAGGGTCGTGTTGGCGTTGGACTCGGGAAGGGTATAGATACCGCTCTTGCGATAGATAAGGCTGTACGCGATGCGAAGCGTAAGATGATAACAGTCTTACGTACCAAATCTGGCTCCATTCCGCACCAAGTGCGGACTAAATATGCGTCTTCTACGGTAGAGATCATCCCGTCTGAAGGCCGCGGACTTGTTGCCGGCTCGGCTGTGCGCACTGTGCTTGACCTAGCCGGAGTGACAGATGTGGTGACAAAGATTCACACACGTTCCAAGAATAAACTCACTATCGCACGCGCGACAGTGGAGGCGCTCAAGAAGTTGCGCACAGCATAATTATTTTTGTATGCAATTAAACACAATTTCCCCACGCACAAAAAACAGAAAGAATCCGCCAGTCGGGCGCGGCGGTAAGCGCGGTAAAACTTCTGGAAGAGGAGGGAAGGGGCAGACCGCACGTGCCGGACACAAGATTCGTCCAGAAGTCCGCGACCTAATTAAGAAGCTTCCTAAGCGCCGCGGACACGGCAAGAACCGCGCACGAACGGTTAAAGTTAACAGAATCGCAGTTTCTGCGGTCAATCTCGCGGCTCTCGAGTCGTCATATAAAAACGGAGAGACTGTTTCGCCTTCGTCGCTCGTTGCAAGAAACCTGGTGCGCAGGGCGAAGGGTCGCGCGCCGATAGTGAAGATTTTAGGTACAGGAGAATTCAACAAGGCGCTCGTTATAAAGGGTTGCACACTATCCGTCTCGGCGCGTACCGCAATTCTAAAGGCAGGTGGCACTATCCATGATTAATACATTTTTTCGTAAACTGAAACTGGCATTTGGAGACCCGGAAATCCGATTCCGCATATTTTTCCTTGTCGGCGCGCTCGCGCTTTTCCGCCTTCTCGCGTCAATACCGATTCCCGGCGTGGATAAAACCGCTCTTGCATCATTTTTTGCGAACAACCAATTTTTCGGACTCTTAAACATCTTCTCCGGTGGCGGTCTGTCCAGCCTATCTATCGTGATGCTCGGCGTCGGCCCATACATTACCGCTTCCATTATCATGCAGTTAGGGACCATAATTTTCCCGCAAGTGAAACAGGCGTACTTTGAAGAGGGGGAGGCAGGACGGGCGAAGTTTATCAATTGGAGCCGTCTTCTCACCATCCCGATGGCTGTTTTGCAGGGAGTCGGCTTCCTCTTCCTCCTCCAGAGCCAGGGCGTTATCGCGCATCTCGGCTCTGTGGCGCTCGTAGCGAACATTGCGCTTATAACTGCCGGCTCAATGCTTCTTATGTGGCTTGGCGAATTGGTAACGGAGTTCGGCATCGGTAACGGTGTTTCACTCATCATTCTCGCAGGAATCCTCGCCGGACTTCCGGCGAGCATTTCGCAAACACTTTTCGCCGCGACCGTTGCGAACATTCCGGCGTATCTCGGGTTCACAGTTCTTGGTCTAGTGATGATTTATGCAGTCGTCGTTGTCTCCGACGCGGAGCGTTCAATACCTATCGCGTATGCGCGCGCCGTCCGTGGCGCGGCTATGGCGCAGAACGCGGCCACGTATCTTCCAATCCGCCTTCTTCAGGCAGGCGTCATACCGATTATCTTCGCTCTGTCACTCCTGCTTCTGCCTCAAATGATTCTTTCTATGTTAGGAGCTCTGAAGATATCTTTCGCATCTTCTGCGGCTCTGTGGTATACGGCCTTTCTCTCCAATCCGTGGAAGTACGGCTCAATTTATTTCCTTTTTGTCGTGCTTTTCACCTACTTCTACACCGCAGTCACCTTTGAGCCGAAACGCGTTGCGGAGAATCTGCAAAAGTCCGGAGCCTTCGTTCCGGGTGTTCGTCCTGGAAGAGAAACAGAAGACTTTATCGGCAAGGTCGTGAATCGTGTTACGCTCCCCGGCGCCGCCTTCCTCGGCCTTATCGCCGTTGCGCCGTCCATCATTCAAGGGCTCACGGGTGTCACTACACTCGTCTTAGGCGGCACAGCGCTCCTCATCGCCGTTCAAGTCGCTCTGGACCTCGCCCGCAAAATAGACGCTCAAGTCTCCCTCCGCGAGTACTAAAAGATGTTAAAGTAGGCGAATGGAAACACGCACGATATTCTTTATCGGGAAGCCAGGGTGCGGGAAGGATACGCAGGCGGAATTGCTTTCTAAAACGACCGGATGGCCTGTCGTCTCTGCCGGCGACCAGTTCCGCGCACTTGCGCAGGAGGACAGTATGCTCGGGCACAAAGTAAAGAAGGAAATTGACTCCGGCGCGCTCACGCCGGACTGGATAGCCCTGCATCTTTATTTGAAGTCCCTATTCTCTGTTCCAGAGGAGCATGGCGTTATCTTTGACGGCTTTAGTCGAGAGCTCTCACAAGCGGAGCTTATCTTGAAGTCGCTCAAATGGCTTCTACGCCCGTTCCGCGTTATCAACATTGCAGTCTCTGACGAATCGGTACGTGAACGGCTCGCGCTACGCTCGCAGAAGGCCGGGCGCGCCGATGACGGCGCTGTGGAAGAGCGTCTTCGCGAATATTACGCGCACACGGAACCGGCGATAGAATTTTTCAGAAAAGAAAATGCGCTTATTGAAGTTGACGGAGAACCGTCTCCTGAAATAATCGCCGCCGATGTTCGCGGGAAATTGGGAATCAAATGACGATAAAAAATAGCGAGGAGAGAGAAAATTTGATTGAAGGCGGTAAACGCCTTGCGCGCGTGCTTGAAGCGCTTCGCGCTAAGGTCGCGCCAGGCGTAACGGCGCAAGAACTTGATGATTTAGCAGAACAGATAATTCATGCGGGAGGCGATGAGCCATGCTTCCTCGGATACACGCCTGAAGGAGCGAATAGGCCGTACCCGGCCACACTCTGCGTATCTATAAATGACGAGGTTGTGCACGGCATACCGAACGAGTCGGTAAAAGTCTTGAAAGAAGGCGACATTGTCGGTCTAGATTTGGGACTCACACACAATGGCATTATCGTGGACGCGGCTATTACTGTTCCTGTCGGTGAAGTTGACGAGGTCATAAAAAAGCTTCTTACCGCGACAGAACGCGCCCTTACTGCCGGCATCGCACAAGCAGTGCCGGGGAACAGAATTGGTGATATTTCAAACGCAATTCAAAAAGAAATTGAAGGCGCTGGATTTTCTGTAGTGAAAGAACTTGGTGGACACGGAGTCGGTGAGCATGTGCACGAAGAGCCGTTTATTGCGAATTTCGGCCACGCTGGAACTGGGGAGGAGCTGGTTGAAGGAATGGTGCTCGCGTTGGAACCGATATCGTCTGCCGGAAAGGCGGCGGTGATTTTATCTCCGGATGGGTATACATATCGGACAAAAGACGGCTCCCGCTCCGCTCACTTTGAACACACCATCTTGATAGAAAAGGACGAAGCGCGTATCATAACCAAGTAACATGCCGCATCCTAAAACAGAGAGGACATTAGTCGTTGTGAAGCCGGACGGTATTCAGCGCGCGCTTATCGGAGAAATTATGAAGCGATATGAACGCATAGGTTTAAAACTCGTCGCGCTTAAGATGTTTGTACCGACGGAAAAAATGATTGAAGAGCATTATCTGCTTGATTCAGATTGGAAGAAGAATGTGGGTGAGAAGGCGATTGCAAGTTACGTTAAGAAAGGAGAAGTGCCGCCGTCAAGCGATCCGACTGAAGTCGGGGACTTAGTCGTAGAACGATTGAAAAAATATATGACCAGCGGGCCTGTTATAGCGATGGTCTGGGAGGGCGCGCACTCGGTTGAGCTTGTTCGTAAAATCACAGGCGGGACGGAGCCGAGAAGTGCGGACGTGGGAACAATTCGCGGAGACTTCGTTGTAGACTCGTACCAAATAGCGGATTCAGCGGACAGAGCTATTCGTAACCTTATACACGCGTCGGGGTCGGTCGGAGAAGCAGAAAAGGAGATTCCTCACTGGTTTGGCGAGCAAGAAATCATCAAATACAGCGTACCTCACGAGGCGACGCTTTATGATGTGGATATAAAGGGGATTCTTGGGTAATTTTGAGTTTTCCACTTGCCAGATTTGTAGAAGGAGTATAATAGACACAGGGGCCGTTCTTAAAAACGCAACTTGCCTACAATTCGGGAGTCCAGAGTTCGTTCATCTTGGTTGAGTGCTTCGGCGTTCCGAGAGGTGCGCGACAGGATACCCACCTGGCAAGATAAAGTTGCTTAAAGAGGATGGCTCCGCGAAAAATCCCATTCGGAAACGAATGGGATTTTTCGCGGTATAGTAATAGAAATGAAACTTTCATTCTACGGAGGAGCGGGGAAGGTGACTGGCTCTAATTTTTTGATAGAGGGAAGCAGAGGAAAAATTTTAGTAGACTGCGGTATTGAACAGGGCGCAGACTTCGTTGAAGAGCATAACTATGGGGCGTTTCACTATGATGTGAAGAGTATTGACGCGCTTGTGCTCACGCACGCGCATCTTGACCATGTAGGCAGAATTCCAAAATTGGTGCGTGACGGTTTCAGAGGGAAGATATATATGACACCGCCGACAAA
>JBBTWA010000067.1:0-2589 GCA_038063025.1 Patescibacteria group bacterium
ACGTAGAAAGGGAAGGTCCCTCGACTTCGCTCGGGATAAAGAAACAACTTCCGGTCGGCATTCATTTCACTGCTCCACATCAGGCTGAAAACTTACTTTTCGCTATCAGTAAGGCGGTATAATAAGTTTATATGTCAGGCAACCAGGCCAATGTTGAATATTTTTTCCGCCTTTTGTACGAATGGATTTTTGGTCCGCACGCTGTTTTTAATTTTGCAGGATTACAAGCCTTTATTGCACAAATCTGGACGTGGATTATCGTTGTCGGTTACGCGCTATCCGTTATAGGCCTTTTTATTATCGTTTATTGCATCGTAAGATTATTTGAATTGCGAAAGCGCGAGGAACTGTTCTACAGCACGCTTATAGCACAGCCTGAAGCGACAGGTGCGGATAACCCGCGCTGGCTGCACATTGAATCTCTCGCGGAGGGCGCGAGCGCGAGCCAGTGGCGTGAGGCGATTATTGAAGCCGACATTATGCTTGACGACGCGCTTGAACGCCGTGGATACGTCGGAGACGGAGTTGGGGAGAAACTGAAATCCGCTGACCCATCCGATTTTTCTACTCTTCAGGATGCTTGGGAAGCGCATAAAGTGCGTAATCAAATCGCGCACGAAGGTTCCGCGTTCAGTCTATCTTCAGAACTCGCTATGCGCACAATCTCGCGCTACGGCGCTGTCTTCCGCGAGTTCAAGGCCATCTAGCCAAGTTCGTTGTAGAAGAGTAAACTAAAAGAGCGGGGTAGAGGAGAGGTACCTCGGGAGGCTCATAACCTCCAGACGCCGGTTCGATTCCGGCCCCCGCAACACGGTTGTGACGCCAGCTGTGCCCGTCCGTAGCTTCAGCGAAGGAGGGGAACCAGTACCGACCCCCGTCAGGGTCAGTACAGTACCGCCAGGCATCACGTACGCAAAAGCCGCTCTTTTGAGCGGCTTTTGCGTTTTCCAAATCAAGCTATACTTCTATGTATGAAAGTAATCTTGGTCGATGCGGTGGATACCTTTGTTCTTGAGGGCGAAGGTATTTATAAGCCGATGCACGAAATGCTTGAGATGTACTCAAATCGTAAAATCATTCTTACGAATGCCAACGACGAGCAGATGGTGAAATTCGGGCTCACCGATATGCCGTATGAGGTTTTTACGCTCAAGCACAATCCCGACAAGCCGGACCCGATCTATTTCAAGACCATGCTTGACCACTTCGGTCTCAAGGCCGACGAAGTGGTCTACTTTGAACACAATCCTGTACACTTTAGGATATGGACAGCAAGGAATTTGAAAAACTGGTGCAGGAAGGATTTCTGCTTCTGCCGGAGAGCATTCGGGAGAAAATAAAAAACGTCGCGCTATTGGTGGAAGACGAGCCACCAGAAGAGGTGCGAATGCGGGAAAGACTTAACGAAGAAGAGACTCTTCTTGGACTCTATCAGGGCATACCGAATATTGCGCGCGGCGATTCATATGGAGTCGGCCCGACTCTGCCTGACACGATTACACTTTATAAGTTGCCGATAAAAATGGTGGCCTTGGAAGACATGAAAGACATACGTACAGTCATCGCCGAAACGATTTGGCACGAATACGCGCACTATTTCGGAATGGACGAAGATGAAGTACGTCTGCGCGAAAAAGAACGCGAATTGTAGATTATGAGACAACGTTTGTCGGAGAGCCGGATGCGAAATTTTTTATATTTTCTACTGTCGTGTTGAGAATACGCTCTATTGCCTCTGTGGTGTTGAAGGCGACATGAGGAGTAACGATAACGCGCGGGTGCTCTATGAGGTAATGATTCTCCAACGCTATTTTTATCGCCTCCGCGTTCGGGTGCGGCGCGGTAAGCAGTACAGACTCATCGTTCATATCTCCCTCTTCTTCAAGCACGTCCAGCGCCGCGCCTGCGATGACGCCGCTACGTAGCGCTTCTACGAGTGCCTGCGTCTCTACGACCGCGCCTCTGGAAGTGTTTATGAGATACGAGCCTCTCTTGAATGAATTTATATTTTCGCGATTGATGAGATGATGCGTGTGCGCGTTATAGGGAACATGGAGCGTGACGATGTCTGAAGCGGAGAAGAGTTCTGGCAAAGTCACATATGTGAAGTTGAGTTTTTTAGCGAGGTCTTCGTTTCTATTCACGTCAAATCCGATAACCTTCATGCCGAAGCCGTTCGCCATACGTATTACATGGACGCCTATGTGTCCGCAGCCGACGACCCCGATAGTTTTACCGGCGAGGTCGAAGCCTCGCAGGTTGTCGTGTGAGAATGTTCCGGTCTCGCGCACGCGCTCGTCGGCGTCTATGACACGCCGCGAGAGTGCGAGTATGAGGGCAAATGTAAACTCCGCTACTGTATTTTCACCGTAGAACGGCACGTTCGCTACTGTGATGCCGCGAGCTTTCGCCACTGACAGGTCTATGTGATCAAAGCCGGTTGAGCGCGTGGCTATAAGCTTCAGGGCAGGGAATCGCTTCAACTCGTCTTCTCCGATTCTTGATTCTATAAAAGTGCATAGCACCTCTGCTTCTTGGTCGGCAAGTTCCGGAAACGACGCAAGCGACCCATTATGAAAAGTTATGTTT
>JBBTWA010000068.1:0-1287 GCA_038063025.1 Patescibacteria group bacterium
TTCTTCCCGCGGAAGTGCGCAGACGCGTCCATAGAACGCATCGTAACTTATGAGCAGACTTTTGTCGTCCAGATGTCTGCGTGCGTGAATGGAAGAGATGTTTTCGGCAGTTCTATGACCTGATATGGCGCCGTTACAGACTGCGCGAGTATACAGCTTTTGTCCGGCTTAATGAGCTCTATTTTAACGACTCGCTTATCGGCATCCTGCACTTCAACTACGGCAATATCGTAACCGGAGGTTGGCACCTCTCCTGCGAAGACGGCAGCCACAACTTTTTTATTGAAATCTACTGTTGGAACAGGGGGCGGCTCTTCTAGAAACTTCCACAGTTCAACAAGCTCTTCTTGCGTCGTGATTAAGTAGTTCACGCGCGATTCAATCTTTGACCTTGGACCTTCGGCGAGCGCTTCAAACGAAACAATGACGGCGGACTGCTGGTTGTTTGTAAAATCGGGTGTCAAGCCCTGTCCGGAATAAAATAAATATACGCCGAGCGCGACTGCTATAACAGCAACAATAATAATACCGATATAATCTCTCCGCATGGCTCTAGTATAGCCCCGTGCCGTCTCCTCCGCCACGAACAGTGGGTATAAGTTTCTGTGCAAGCGGTAGGGGTCGAACCTACGACCGCCCGAGTATCAGTCGGGTGCTCTACCAACTGAGCTACGCTTGCAGTTGGAACATGTGGATAATAACAAAAATTCTCTCCTATTTCCACCTAAAAAATTAGAGCCCCGGAATCGCTTCCGGAGCCCTTTGTTACCCTCGAACGTGCACCGCCGAGATGATGGCAGCAGATTCGAGGAGGCTAACGAACATTGAGATGAATACGCTCGCGCTCTTGGTCTTGATTCCGTGGAACACGAACGCGGCCTGAATGGCTGCGAAGATGTACCACATCGGAGCGGCGATTCCCTCGACACTCGGCGCTGTAAAAGCAACGAGAACTTGCGGGAAAATGGCCAGTGGGTTGACAAAGATGATGACGGACATCACCACCTCGAACCAACGCGCCTCAACGAGTGGCTTCATACGCGCGTAGAGCAAATCCATGAACCAATTCATCTGACACCTCCGTCTTTTGGGTTGGGAATGCGCGGTTTTAACAGAGCCATTTAGGCAAGAATCTGCCGATTATAATACACGATTTAATCCTGCTGTCAATAGCGCAAAAAGTCCTTAAAATAAGGGCTTTTTGCGTTTGTGAAAAATGAAAATTTATGAATTCTTTTGTTCCGCCTATTCTGCTCCCGCTTGAAGGCTCACGTGTGGCCTTCAAGC
>JBBTWA010000069.1:0-3583 GCA_038063025.1 Patescibacteria group bacterium
AAAAGCACATCAAGACCTTCGTCACCGGTTTTTCCGGCGCCGCCGACCTCCGCGCTCGCCTCATGTCCGCCGAGTCTGCCACCGAACTTGAGAAATACATAAAATAAAAAAGCCCCTCGCGAGGAGGGGCTTTCGTCAATCATCTTCAATGATCTGCGTTCGGCGGCCGGATTGAAGCCGGACGGACGAAAAGCAAGTAGAGCATCGGAGCGTCAATAAGCATAAACGCGACCGGAGGAGCCACGTCGGCAAACGTCAGATGGGCAATACCGAGAACTCCGAGGAAACTCGCGATGTTGAAAATGATCCATCCATTCGCGTCTTCATTCTGAGGTCGTTCCCAAGCTGAAACGTAAGTCGGCCATGCTGCGATTGCGAGTGACAGCAAGCTAAAAGCGATTCCGAGGTTCGACTCCCCGAAGTATTGCCACAGTGCGATTGCCACACATGACAAGCTGATACAGATCTTGTCGTGAGTATTCCACCCTGCTTCTCCATACCGGAGAGAAAGAAGGAAGATGGCCGTCGCACCGAGACATGCCGCCACGATCAGTCCGCTGATGGTTCCCTTGTCGATCATTCCAACGAGGACAATCCAGTCACCCGTGGCCCAGATGAGCCAAGTCGCCTTGCGCGGGCTCGTTTCTTTCTTCACGATCGCACTGATGTAGGGGAAGAAAGCGATCAGGATGACGATTCCAGAAAGCATTGATACAACGTTGCTAATACTCACATTTCACCTCCAATTTTGTGTCGATTGTGGTTTCGAAGAACTCTGTCACTATTATGAGTCAATACAACATAAATGTCAAGCTCCTCAAAAAGCGAATAGAGGTGAATCTACTTTTGGTATACTCAACCCACTATGGCACACCAGAGTTTATATAGAACGCACAGGCCTGCGACATTCGTGGAGGTGATAGGGCAGGAGCAGGTGACAAAACCGCTTGAAGAGGCGGCGAAGAGTAAGAAAATTGGGCACGCATATTTATTTGCCGGCTCGCGCGGTTTGGGAAAGACTTCTGTCGCGCGCATCTTCGCCGACGCCATAGGATGTAAAGAAAATGATTTACACGAGATTGACGCCGCGAGCAATAACAGCGTTGATGCTATGCGCGCGCTTACCGAGGGCGTTTACACCCTTCCTTTTGAATCTCCATACAAAGTCTATTTGTTGGATGAAGTGCATATGCTCTCCAAGAGCGCGTGGAATGCTTTTTTAAAAACGCTTGAAGAACCGCCGGCACATGCGGTATTCATTCTCGCTACAACAGAATTAGAAAAAGTACCAGAAACAGTGCAGTCACGCTGTCAGGTGTTTGAATTTAAGAAGCCTACTCGCGCGGTGCTCGCTAAAATGACGCTCGCAGTAGCGAAGAAAGAGGGATACACCTTAGCACCAGACGCAGCCGAGCTCATCGCTCTGCTAGCAGAAGGCTCGTATCGAGATGCTCTTTCTGTTTTACAAAAAGTGTTTGCTTCGTCTCCTGACACCTCGACTTCGCTCAGTGCAGGCAAGAAACTTACGCGCGAGGAGGTGGAGAAGGCGACCGGCGCGCCGAAGCGTGAACAAGTGCATGCACTTATATCCGCGCTCGCCCTAGGCGAGCGCGATAAGGCGCTTGAAGCGATAGAGAAGGCGACGAAAGCCGGCGCCGATATGAAACTTTTCTTAGAACTCGTGCTAGAAGCTCTTCGCGCCACGCTCCTTATCCGCTATGCGCCAGACTTGCACGAGGAATTAAAGACCGAGCTCGGCACAGACGAGTTCTCCGCCCTTGAGCATGTAGGACGTGGTACGTCCTACATTAACCACGCGACGATGTTGGCGTTTCTAAATGCCTCAGAGCGCATCCGCTACGCGCCTATCCCCGCGCTCCCACTAGAGCTCGCCGTCCTAGAACTCTTTCCTGAAACCGATATGGTATAATGTAAAAGATGAAGAATAATACTTACACAGCAATATATAAAAAAGTAAGGGGCGGGTTTACGGCTTGGATAGAAGAAATGCCGAGTGTCATTTCGGAAGGTAAAACCAGGCGAGAAGCGGAAAAAAACCTGAAAGATGCGCTGGCGCTTATGCTTGAAACCAACAGAATTATGTCCCACCGAGATACTGTCGGTGATATTGAGCGTTCGCCTATTTCCGTCCCCGCGACCGCATGAATCGTGCCAAGCTGATAGTGCACCTTTTACGCAACGGTTGCATTTTGTTACGCGAAGGGGCAAAGCATTCAATTTACCGCAATTTATTTACCGGAGCGCAGACTACAGTACCTCGTCATAAAACTCTTTTAGTTTCGACTGCACGCGGAATTTGCAGACAACTCGGCGTTTCGTGGCCGCAAAAATAGTGATAAAATCTAAATATTGGGGAATCGTCTAATGGTAGGACGACGGGTTTTGGTCCCGTTAATCTAGGTCCGAGTCCTAGTTCCCCAGCCAACTGCAATATGGATATATTTACGAACACTTGGATTGTAGGTATCGGTACAGCTATCATATCGGGGTTAGTTGGTATACTTTTATTATGAAGAGGCGCCTGATTATCGTACATGGGTGGGGAGGCTCGCCCGCCAACGATTGGATTGGGTGGGCGGCAGAAGCATTTCGAGAAAAGGGATATGAGGTTATTGCTCCAGAAATGCCCGACACTGACAATCCTGTTATTGAGAAATGGGTCAGACATCTAAGTGCCGTCACAGGTATGGTGGATAAAAATACATATTTCATCGGGCACAGCATCGGCTGCCAAACGATTATGCGCTTTCTTGAAACTATTGATATAAAAATCGGCGGAGCAATATTTGTCGCAGGGTGGTTCAATCTGACGAATCAGAGTGAAGAAGAGGACGTAATAGCGAAACCATGGATACAGACTCAGATTGATTATGCAAAAGTAAAAACGAATCTTATTAGGTCTGTTACCGTACTATCTGATGACGACCCGTATGTTCCGTACGAAGAAACAAAAAAAGATTTTGAAGCACAACTCGGCTCTGAAGTCGTCACAGTCTCTGGCGCTGGGCACTTTACAATCAGTGACGGCTTCGGACCCTTCCAGCAACTGGTCGAAATTTTTGAAAAACATTTCGGCATAGTGTGATATAATAAAGTGCATGAGTACACCAGAACAATTTAGAGGGAATGAGAAGCCAGAAATTACCGAAAAAGAACAGGAACAGCTGGACCAGCTAGAAGCTGCAGCCGAAGCTGCTCGCGTCGCCGGTGTCTACGATCCATCTGAAACTGAAAAAGAAAAATAGTTGTCGTCTTACAAGGTTGAACCTTGTAATTTGATTAGGCTGGTAGGACGAATTTAAGCATAAACCAGAAATGACTGAAACTTCCGAGCATGACGAAGATGTGAAATATGTCGTGGAACGTGTACCATTTATTGAGCTTTATATATCTGTCCAGCGCAAAAAAAATCGTTCCAACGGTATAAAAGATTCCTCCAGAGAGAAGCCACAACATGCCTTCAAGAGGCAACGCCTCTTTGAGTGGAACTAATGCGATCACGACGAACCATCCCATCAAGATATAAAAAACGGCAGAAACCCATCCTTGAAATGCACGGAGA
>JBBTWA010000070.1:0-1380 GCA_038063025.1 Patescibacteria group bacterium
TTAACCTGCGCATAACCGGCGTCGTGCGCGACTACCTCGGCGAAGTTGCCAGCAGAGCGTACGAGCGAGGCGCCGGCCATAGGCGATAGCTCAATGTTATAGATAAATGTACCGACAGGAATTTTCCCGAGCGGCATTCTGTTCCCCATCGTTAGAGGAGCATCCTCGCCAACAATAAATGCCGAGCCTACTTTCATTTCTTTAGGCAATATGACGTAACGGCGCTCGCCGTCACGATAGAGAGCAAGACCGATAAAGGCCGAGCGGAACGGGTCATACTCTACAGTCTCAATCTTCGCTGGAATGTTCTTCTTATTGTATGAGAAATCTATCTCGCGAAAGCGCTTCTTGTGCCCACCTCCTTGATGGCGCGTGGTGATACGGCCAAAACCGTTTCTGCCGCCCTGACTGCTCTTCTTCTTAAGTAACGGCTTGTGCGGGGAATCACCAGAGAGAAGCTCTCTGTACGGGAGAGTTGTCATGTGTCGGCGGCTCTTTGTTGTTGGTTTGTATGTTTTCATAAATTAGGCTTTAGGAAAATTGAATCGTGTCTCCCGAGTTCAGATACACATACGCCTTGCGTCGCGTCGCGCGGACACCGACTCCGCGCTTCGTACGCATAGCCTTCTTCTTCCCAGGCAGGTTAACGATGCGGATCTTCTTAGGCGTTACTTTATATATGTCTTTAATAGCACCGGCTATTTCAGCCTTGGTCGCGCGTGTAGAGACTCCGAATGTGTAAATGCCTTTCTCGGTCGCGATGAGAGCCTTCTCAGAGAACCACGGCGCGCGAATGATGTCGTGAGCTTTGCCGTTCACCGACATCTTCGCACGAGCGACACTCTTTTTAGTATCCGCTTTAGCAGTTTTCTCTTTTTTATTTACCTTTTTTGTTCCGAATAGTGCCATAAATAATTATTTAGAAGATTTTACGCGAGCAAGAAGCGTTTTAAAGGCCACTTCCGGATTTTCTATGATAAGATACTTATGCGTAAGCACTTCTACCGGATTGATGCTTCGCATTTCTTCTGTCATCACGTTCCCGAAATTGCTGAAACTCTTCGTTACATTCTTGTTGTATGAAGCTAGTGCGAGAAGCACTGTGTTCTTTTTCTTCGTAACAAGTTCGCCCGCTCCTGCACTCTTGGAAAGTTTTTCAATAAACGTCTTAGCGACAGAAGTTTTAGGCGCGCTAAATGTAAAAGAATCTACGAGAATTATCTCGCCGTCTTTTGCTTTACGCGAAAGGACGGACAGTAGCGCGCCGATTCGCATCTTCTTATTTATTTTCTCGCTGTAGTTGCGGATATTGCGCGGACCAAACGTGATACCGCCGTGGCGCCATATTGGCGAGCGCGTAGAACCGTGGCGCGCCTGGCC
>JBBTWA010000071.1:0-1021 GCA_038063025.1 Patescibacteria group bacterium
CGTTCTTTTTTGTTCGTTATTTCTTGGATTGTTCATAAGATGTGATGGCGTTAAGAAAATTCTGGTCGGTTACGAGTATTGCCGGGTCTTCTTTCCGCAGTTTCTCAACAATTCGCAGAGATGCGGCGGGGTCGCCAGCCAGATATGTTACTTTCGCCAAATCATATAATACATCATAATCAGAAGGATTTTCTTCAACCAAATCTGCGAGAAAACGTACGGCATTCCGCCAATCATTTATCGCCAAATAATATTTAACTGCCGGTCTCGCAGCCGCGGGGTCGGCGTTAATATACGCGCTTAACGCGTCGTCCGCCCATTTTTTGGCGGCCGCTTTGTCGCCGAGTTTGTAATATATTGTCGCCAATATGTAAGGGGCCACTGGCAGAGACGGCTCAAGTCCCGCATACTTCTCAAGCGTCTTTATCGCTTCTCTGTAGTATTTCTCTTTTTCAGGAGACCCTTCCGGCAGAGCGTCCGCGTTGCGAAGCGACACATTAACTGTCATATACCACGACTGGACTCTTAGCGGCGAGAGTTCCATCGCTCTTGCCAATACGTTTTTATTGAAATCGTCATCTACTTTCACGCCTTCCGGAGCCGTATCCAGCACATGCGCCAAGTACGTAGCCGTCCGCGCATCATACGGGTATTTATTGAAATTTTTTGTCAGCAGGGACAGAGCGTATTGATAGCCCGCATTGAGATTCTCCCCCTCTAGCTGAACCACCTGATGGTCCGTGTACATACTGTACGCTTGATAGCCGTATTCTAAATCTGCATAGGTGCCGAGAGAGAGACCTTTTTCAAAATACGCGTTTGCTTTATTAACATCCACTAAGTGGAGAAGATATCCTTGGGTGAGCAAAATGTTTGCGCGAAGCGGCTGAATTACAACGGGAAATATAAGCAGCAGAATAAGTACGCTTACTGCCACAGTGATTGGCTTGGCGAATTTGGTTTTTACGGCAAAAGACGAAGAGTCGTCTAACAGTATTAGAAGCGCGGCGAACATCGCGTA
>JBBTWA010000072.1:0-2042 GCA_038063025.1 Patescibacteria group bacterium
CATCGGGGTCTACGAACGGGAATGCGAGGTCTTCAAGCGCCTTTTTCATCTTACCAATACCGAGACGGTCGGCGATAGGAGCGTAGATTTCCAATGTTTCAAGAGCGATGCGTCGACGCTTATGCTCTGGAACATGTTCAAGTGTCTCCATATTATGTTTGCGGTCCGCAAGCTTTACGATAAGCACGCGTATGTCGCTAGCGGTCGCGACTAGAAGACGGCGCAAAGATTCTGCGTGGCGCTCGGCCCCGCGATACTTGTGCGTGCCGAGCTTGGTAACTCCGTCAACTATGAAAAGCAATTCTTTTCCAAACTCTTTCTCTACTTCCGCGCGCGAGACGCGCGCGTCTTCAACCGCGTCGTGGAGAAGTCCGGCGGCGATAGTAGTCGCGTCCATCCCGTATTCGGCAAGTGTCTTTGCAGTGGCCGCCGAGTGTACGAAGTATGGCTCGCCGGAGTATCGTGTCTGGCCTTCGTGCGCCTTTTTGGAATATTCATACGCCTTCTCCACGACAGCGATATCTTCTGCCGTCGCTCCCGTCATCTCAGCCACAATCTCCTTGACGGTGGTCATAGGTGGTTACTATACACCCGTTGATTTATTTTAGGTATTCGGCAGCTTCGGCGGGAGTGAGGGAGTCGGGGGAAACGGTTTCGGGGAGGTAGATGCGACGAAGACCTTTTTTCAAGAAGAGTCCCTGTTTGGATTTATAGAGTGAAAAAGTTTTGCCGGTGCGCGGATGCTTGCCGATTTCTTTCACTATTTCCACTCCCTTTGGCGGTAGTTTCGGAGTAGCGAGAAGCGAGAGCGCCTCGTCGAGAGTAATGCTGTATGGGTCGCCGATATTAGCTTTGAGCGAGCGGAATTCGCCGTCGCTCCCAACGTACGGGCCGAATCGTCCGGTGTTCGCGAACACTGATTTACCGGTTGAGGGGTGCATCCCAAGCTCGCGAGGGAGCGAGAGATACTTCACCGCGTCCGCAAGAGTAATTCTGGAAATATCCGTACCAGCCGGGATTGATACTCGTTTTGCAATTATTTTAGGTCTTCCTTTTTTTGGTTTGTTTGGTACTTGATGTTTGGTACTTGATGCTTCTGGCATCTCTACATACGGTCCGAATCTTCCGGTCTTTATATAAATTGGTGCGCCTGTCTCTGGATGATTGCCAATCGGCTCGTCGTTTTTCAGTTCATGACCGTCCTCCATTCTCGCCCCTAAACAGTCAGGATATTTTTTACAACTCATGAAAACACCTCCGCGCCCGAGCTTATTCTCCATCGGGCTTCCGCAGAGAGGGCAGGGAAACTCTGCTCCGGAGTCGCCGAGCGAAGTCGCCTTTGGTAACTTATCTTTTGCTCGCACAGCCTTCTCAAATGGCCCATAAAACGCAGTCAAAGTTTCTGTATATCCGCGCTCGCCTCGCGCTATTTCGTCCAATTCGTCTTCCATTTCTGCAGTAAATGTATCGCTCACATATTCTGGGAAATTTTCTTCAAGCCAGCCCGAGACGACCATTCCTGTCGCAGTTGGTTTCAGTGCGCGGGCGAGCTTTTCCACATACCCTCTGTCCTGAATCGTTTTCATAATAGATGCGTATGTCGACGGTCGGCCGATGCCACGTTTTTCCAATTCTTTAATCAGCCCCGCCTCGGTGTAACGGTTGGGCGGTTCGGTCTGTTTCTTTTCTGATCTGAGAGAAACCAATGTCAAAGCGTCGCCTTGACATAGAGAGGGGAGCTCGACATCTTCGCCACGCGATTTAGTGTCCAAAGCGAGCCAGCCAAGGAAGAGAACGCGTGAACCGTTCGCAGTAAAAAGTGGAATATCAGTATCTGCTTTTGCAGAAATGTTCGTGCGCATAATTTTTGCTGGAGACATTTGCGAAGCAAGCGCGCGTGTTCGTATTAGTTCGTATAGTTGTGTTTCATCAGGAGTCGCACCGGCACGCGAACGAGACGGGTCAGTCGGGCGGATAGCCTCATGCGCCTCCTGCGCATTCTTGCTTGTTGTCTTATAAACGCGCACTTGTAAATATTCTTT
>JBBTWA010000073.1:0-1143 GCA_038063025.1 Patescibacteria group bacterium
AAGCGTGCGGCTTTGAAGTTGGCTGGTGACTCTGAAGGATTGCAAGCACTGCCGAGGAATTCTTCGCCAGTGCGACTGAAGAATCGCTGTGCGATAACCGGCCGCTCTAGGGGGTATATGCGCACATTCGGACTCTCTAGAATCCAGTTCAGAGAGCTCGCGCGCGAGGGCAAGATACCGGGAGTTAAGAAAGCGTCTTGGTAATTTTATGGTAACTGACCGCGTAGGAGATTTTATAATTCGTTTACAGAATGCCGCTATGATAGGCAGGCGCGAAGTGTCGGCGCCGTATTCCTCACACCTGCTGGCTATCGCTAAGAAGCTAAAAGAGTTGGGATTCATTTCGTCTGTCACCACAGACGTAAAAGATGAGGAGAGTGTTAAGAAGACGCTCGAAGTGACTCTCGCTTATGATGAGCGCGGGCAGGCGAAGCTACGCGGTGTGAAGAGAATAAGTAAGCCGGGTCGACGTCTCTACGCTTCTCATGCCACTTCGCACAGAGTAAAGGGAGGCACGGGCGCTCGCATTCTGTCCACACCGTCCGGTATTATCTCGGACACTGAGGCGCGCAAGGCTCGCGTTGGCGGAGAAGAGATGTTTGAAATTTGGTAGTTCGACTGCGCTCACTATAAATAACCTATGTCACGACTAGCAAAGAAACCGATAGGAGTAGGGAAGACTGCAGTTTCAGTGGCCGGCGGAGTCTTGTCTGTAAAAGGCACAAAGGGTACGCTCACTAAGCGCATACATCCGTCTGTTGATATTACCGTCGCAGAAGATGGCGTAATGATTACGCCGAAAGACCGCTCACGTCTCGCTAAAGCTCTTACTGGCACATTCGCATCGCACGTAAAGAATATGGTGCAGGGCGTGGAAACTCCATATATGAAGAAGCTAGTCATGGATGGTGTCGGCTATAAGATGGAGGTCAAAGGTAAGGATGTAGTTCTTACTGTAGGATTCTCGCACACAGTTCCAATCGCCATACCGGAGGATGTAATTGCAAAAGTGGAGAAGAATGTTATGACGCTTGAAAGTGCGAACAAAGAGTCGGTCGGACAATTTGCGGCGAACATTCGTCGTATCAAACCACCAGAGCCGTATCTAGGGAAGGGTATCCACTACGATGGCGAAGTAATCCG
>JBBTWA010000074.1:0-9805 GCA_038063025.1 Patescibacteria group bacterium
GCGCGTCCATGGCATGGACGAGGCAAGGGGATCGTAACCCCTCGGGTCCACCAAAATCAAAAATCCGTCCGCCAGCTGGCGGACGGATTTTTGATTTGCTTCGTTTGGACTACTTCATATGCGCCGAGACGAGCTTGGTCATCTCAAACATCGTGACCTCGCCCTTCCCGCCGAAGATTGCCTTCAGCTTGTCGTCCGCCAAGATATTTCGCTTGTTTGCCGGATTTTGAAGGTTGTTCTTCTTAATATATACCCAAAGCTGTTTGACCACTTCCGTTCTCGGGAGAGGACCCTTGCCCACGACTGCTTCAAGTTCGGCAGAAAGGTTAAGGGGCTTTGATAGAGCTGAATTTATTGCCATAATTGATTTAATTGTATTAATGGAACTCTGCCTGCCCAGTATATCACAGTCCTGGCATTGTGTTACTGATGGGGTGGTATACTGGGGATATATGACATTTGAAGGCAGTGGAGGAGATAGCATACCGCAACGTCATAAAATTCCGCATTATCACGGAGACCAAGTGCGCGTGATATTCGTCATCGGTGCGCTTGTGATTATAGTTGCACAGTCCACAGGCGCCGACCTGCCACTCTCCACGGTCGGCGCTGTCGTATCGGCGACAATGCTCGTGATTGCGGCCGGCATTACGAATCCGGCTCTTCATTGGATTCATTGGATAAACGCGTTTCTTGCGACCATAGGAACGCTTCTTTTCGGCAGTACCGTTGTCGGGAATTATCGCGCCGGAATAACTCTCTTTGACACGTCTTTCATCTTTTTGGAAGCGCTTGCGCTACTTTCCCTTATCGCGCTATATCTGACCACACGAACCATTCGCGGTAAGCTCATTCGGTCAAATTCCCATTAAATTCCACCATGTCATTTCAAAGTTTTCTACTTAATCAGTACGCCAAATGGAAGATGAAGGATGTTCCTAAGGAACAGCGCGAGCAGATGACCGCGCTTGTGACCAAGGACCCGCAACTTTTTAAAAAAATCGGAGAAGAGATTGAACGGCGAAAGAAGGGCGGAGAGAGCGAGATGAAAGCATCTATGGACGTGATGAAGAAATATCGCACGGAGCTTTCTGCGCTTATGCCCGCCCGACCGAATGACTTCAGTCATTCGGGCAGGCAAAAATAGCCTACCTATGACTTCTTTCATTTCATTTCTAGTTTTCTGCCAAGCGCTCGGCGCGTCAATTGGAGCAGTTACGGTTCTCTGGGGCGAGTTTGCATACATCAGGGCCATGCGAGACGGGGAAATAGACATCGTCGAGCGCGCGCATCTGGACATCATCGCGAGAGGACTGCGCTTCGGCATGACTCTTTTACTTCTCGCGTCGCTAGGTCTCGTGATTGTTGCATATATCTTACAGGCTACGACACAGCCGGCGCTCACTCCCGCATATTGGACGCTCATTGTGGTTGCCTTGGTAATCGTTGGCGTCTCCTGGGCTATTTCGCGCAGGCATTTTCCATTCTCGCTCGGTTCCGCTATTATTTTCACTTCTTGGTGGTTCTTGGCCTATTTTACGCTCGGATTACTCTCCCCGATTTCTTTCGGCTCCTCTGTTGCGTTTCTGATTATTGCTACTGCCGTCGTTTACGCAACCATTTCTTATCTGCGCTTTCTTGCCGAACGGTCCGCGCAGGCACTTGACAAAAAATAGCGTATCTGCTAGGATACCAAGGGATAAACGAATTGCCAGATAATTGCGGGCGAGGCGTTGACAAGAACTTCTGCAGATAATGATATTGTTCATTGTCTGCATACGGATGCCGTGACATCCAAGGAAGCATATTGTCCGCCTCGCCCGTCAGAGGGAGCCGTTGTTGCACAGCGGCTTTTACTTTTTTCGTCCGTTCTTGTAAGTTTGGAATATGCTGAAGATAGACATAGTGTGAATGCTACCAGCTATACACTAGGGCTAAATACGGGGAAGTTAATATCATTCGCTTTTACCATCAAACTTCCACCGCCTGATTACCGAACCGTTCGACGAGTATGAAAAACTAACTGTGGGGTGTGGCGTCTGTTTCTCCACAGGTTGGCTCTGCTTGCTTTTGGCCGTACTAGCCCAGTGGGTGCTAGAATGGGGATATGTCGCCCAAATTGACTAATTTTCGTTGTTTTGGTAAGTTTACAATATGGTAAAGTTAGTAAATCAGACAGATTTCGTACGCAAAATGCGAGACAAGCGCCTATCGCTGTTTTCACGCCGCGATGTGCAGGCCCTTTTTGGTGTGTCTCCGTCTGCTACAACAATGCTACTGCATCGTTATAGCAAACGAGGATTTATTTTGAGAGTCAAGAGAGGAATATACGCCCTAGAAGGAGCACTGCCACCAGAATTATATATAGCGAATCAGTTATATAACCCCTCATACATTTCTCGAGAGTTTGCTCTTTCGTATCATCGTGTTATTCCAGAGAACGTTTATGAGATAACGTGCATTACGACACGAGCTACCCAGAAGTTCGAACGTTTCGGGAAAGTATATTCTTATCGACATATTATGCCGAAAGCGTTTACTGGATATGTAATCGAAAAACAGCGTGACTTTACTTTCCGCATGGCCGACCCCGAAAAGGCATTTGTCGATACTCTCTATTACCGTGTGTTGTTTGGGAAGAAGCCACTTTCTCGTTTCAACAAAGAACGAATTAACCCTAAAAAGGCTCTGCGCTACGCAAAACTCTTCGGCAATAGAAAACTCGTTGCTATACTAAGGAGCACCTTGTCTATCCATGATTGATTCTGACGCACTTGAACATATCGCACGCACGGAACAGACAAATGTGTTTCCGAACATTGTTCGCGAATACGCACAACACATTTTCTTGACGGAACTCTACCGCTTGCCGTTGTCGGAACGTTTGCTTTTCAAGGGAGGCACTGCGCTTCGGATTGTATATGGTTGCCCGCGCTTCTCCGAGGACTTGGATTTTTCTCTCTTCCCCGTTCCTAATACGGAAACACAACAATTTGTTGAGACTCTATTTGTCGATGTTCTTGCCGAGATGGAAAGAGTTGGCATACATATAGAAATCGGCAAATCTGCTCCGACCAGCGGAGGATATTTTGGCATAGCAACACTAAATGTATCAGGCTATCCACCTATAACCATAGAGATAAATGTCTCATCCAGAACACGGACCGATGAACGTGGGGAAGTGGATAGCATCACAAATAATTTCGTCCCAACTTATACGCTCTACCACCTGCCACAACAGGAACTCGTTGAGGAAAAAATATTTGGTGCTTTGCGTGAGCGCAAGAAGCCACGTGACTACTATGACCTCTATTTTCTTATGCGTAAGAATATGCTCTCGGCTGACCAAAAACACCGTCTCGCCATCGTTGCTCAAGAAATCATTGGAGAAGCGCGTCGGGTCGACTTTCGGGGAGAACTAGGGGCTTTTCTTCCAGCGAGCCAACAGGCCATTGTTCGTGATTTTACACAAACACTTGAACGAGAGATGCAGAATCAATTGTCGATAACCTAAAGGTTATGAATTTCTTCCATTCTCTTAGCGTATCCGTCGCTCTTGTCATAGGCACCATTGCCTCGTGGTTCGGCATAGAAACACAGAGACCTGCGAGAGTTCTACCTACAGAGGCAATCGTAGTTGCCTCAAGCACGATTGGCATTTCAATGGAGGAATCAGGTGAGAGATCAAAGACAGAGGATTCCTGGACTAAAAAGGGCACAGCCGTTAGCACAAAGACGACTGCCTCCACTAAAACACCTGTCATCACGACGAACGAGACGTCGATTGCACCAGTTAAGACAGCGCCTGCAATTCCGGCTTCTCTCGTGATTTCAAGTATTGACCCGTACAATATCCCGGTCAGTGTCCCTTTCACTATGATTGTGCGAGGCGTCGCCTTTCAAAACAATGCGGATGTGGAGTTGAACGGCTTTTCACTTGGGCACTTCACGCTCGCAACAGACGGGAGCATCTCAAAAGCCGTAACAATAACCAGCGAACAAGTGTTTAGCGCAAGCGGCCAGAATACGATTAAGGTCGTAAATCCGGATGGCACGAGTGTAGCAAAGGAAGTCCTGCTATTTCATTATGATGGCGTGGCGAAAGCAAAACTGGATGCTGATAAAACGCCACCAACTGCAAGCATGAAAAGCATCATTAGTGGTTGGAGACGCAACGATTCTTTCACGACAGCTGATGACTATGCACTCTACGGCACGGTCGGTATATCGCAGACACAAGCGGCAAGTGAGCGTGAGACCGAGTTGACGACCCTTGAGTTCTTTGTCGACGGTACAAGTATCGGGCGATCAGTAACTGCCATAGAGCGCAACACGGCCATTCTTTTTGATACGACTAAGTTTTCTGACGGCACACATACGCTTACAGCAATTGCATATGATGCCGCGGGAAATGAGGGTAGCGACAGCGCAAGTTTTGTCATTAAAAACTCAAGAGCACAGATTGACTTTACTGCCGGTGTTGCTCCGTCTTCGACCATTACCATCCAGCCAGAAAACGACTATCGAATCTGGCAAAGTAATGCCAATGTGACGGCAAGCACCGTTGAGCTTAGGTCTGTTTCTTTCCGCAATACGGGTTCTCTTAGGCGGGATTGGGTGAGTAATATTCGGCTCTATGTGGATGGTGCGCAAATTGCAACCGTGTCCTCCCTGAACACGGATAACTATGCGATTTTTAACCTCTCTTCTAATCCTGTTCGGCTTGAACCGGGGAGCCGTGAGATAAAAGTACTCGTTGATGTCACAGCCGACAAATTTCACAATGGGACCGTGCAATTTTCTATCCGCCGCGCTACCGACATTGAGTTCTTTGACCCGCAGTTGGGTCGTATGGTATCGCCAACGGTAAATGGACAGACATCCTTCACCCGAAGTGCGGCATCGATTAATGTTGAGCCGGCAGAAACGTTATAACGCTGTCTCGCCCATTTGAATCATGCTAAAAATCGGAATCGTGGGTTTGCCGAATGTGGGGAAGTCCACGCTTTTTAATGCGCTCACGAAGGCCGGCGTGCCGGCGGAGAATTATCCCTTCTGCACGATAGACCCGTCGGTCGGGATAGTCGGCGTGCCGGACGAGAGGCTTGGGAAACTTGCGAGACTTTCCAAATCCGCGAAGACGATACCGGCGGCGATAGAATTCGTGGACATCGCGGGATTGGTGAAAGGCGCGGCAGAGGGGGAGGGATTAGGGAATCAGTTTTTAGCGAATATCCGCGAGACGGATGCAATCCTTCAAGTCGTTAGATTTTTTGACGATGCGAACATAGTGCATGTAGATAACGATGTTGAACCTTACAAAGACATAGAGATTATTAACATGGAGCTGATTCTCGCAGACGCGGAGCAGGTGCGGAAAAGGCGCGACAAAATAGCCGGCGATATCAGAGCTGGGCGCAAGGAGTTTGTTGCCGAGGATGCCGTGTTGGCGAAGATAGGACAGGCATTTTCAATAGGCAAGCTCGCGCTACATGCCGGCCTCGCTGACGAGGAAAAGAAATCTATTGCACATCTCAATCTCCTCACGATGAAGCCAATACTGTATGCGCTGAACAAGAAAAGCGGAGGGCATAATCTGGATGAGATGAAAGACGGACGCGCGGAGCGCGCATATGAATTAATAAAATCACTCGGCTCACGCTATGTGATGGTGGATGCCGCAACGGAACGCGAATTGAACGATGTGTCCGAAAGCGACAAACAGAGTTTCAGACAAGAGCTCGGCGTAAGCGAAGATGGTTTGGCTGACCTAATTCGCGGAGCATACGACACACTCGGCCTCATTTCATTTTTTACAACGGGAGAAGACGAGACGCGCGCGTGGACTATTCCTGCCGGCAGTTCGGCGCCCGTTGCGGGCGCCGCCATCCATCAGGATTTTCAAGATAAATTCATCCGCGCCGAAGTCGTCTCCACCGACGATCTCCTCTCCGCCGGAAACTGGTCTGCCGCTCGAGAAACCGCCAAGCTCTGCACCGAGGGTAAGGACTACATCGTCCGCGACGGCGACGTAATGGTGTTTTTACACGGATAACCCTCTTCCGCCACAGTTCACAAGCTACTATCCAAGACTTGACGCTATAGCACCAAGTTGTGGATACCTTGACAAAAAAGTGGGGGTTGTGATACCTTATCTGTGTCCACTCGCCGAGGTCAGTACGACCGAAGACGGGGTGGCAAATGAGCTTTTCCACAAACCCAGAGGAGCAAATATGCCCCAACACGACTTGCGTCACCAGGCACCGCCCGCGGCCAAAAAATTTATGGACACGTATTCGACCTTCGCGACCAACACGGCCTGCACCGGCGCCAGCGAAAACCGCGGCAGCTCGTAAACCTGCGGCGCCGGGCGCGGGCGGGACGACATCTTGTCGTCCCTCCACCCGCTAAAGGCGTTCCACCTAACCACCCAGCCACCTTCCGAGGTGGCTGTAACTTTTATATACATGGTATAATACGCGAATATGGACAAACCAAAAACAACAGCGAAGGATTTCTTCTTGTGGGCGGGGGCGCTCGTATCGTTTTATTGGACGGTTATCGCTTACACGTTTCTCGTTTTTGATTATATTAATTACACATTCCCGAATCCGCTCGCGTATTATCCTGCCGACCCGTACCAGAGTGGGATAAGCGGAGAGATGGCGTCTGTGATTGTTCTACTGCCGGTCTACTTGCTTCTGATGTTCTTGATTCGCAAAGGTTCTGATATTGACCCGTCGCGCAAGGAGATATGGGTGCGCAGATGGGCTATTATTCTGACGCTCTTTCTCGCCGGAGCAGCGATGATTGCCGACCTAATAACTCTGCTCACCACGTTTCTTAGCGGAGAGGAGCTCACGACCGCATTCTTGCTTAAAGTGCTCGTCATCATTCTGGTTGCTACCGGAGTGTTTATGCATTTCTTCGCAGACTTGAAGAATTATTGGGATACGAATCCTTCTCGCAGACTTTACGTTCGCATAGGCATAGGCGTATTGGCCATAGTCACTATCGGTTCGGGATTTGTAATTGTCGGTACTCCGGCAGAGGCGCGACTCGCGCGCTTTGACGCGCAGAAGGTAAGCGACCTGCAGAATATTCAATCGCAGGTTGTTTATTACTGGCAGGCGAAGCAGAAGCTACCCGGTGTAATTACTGACCTGAACAATTCGCTTAACTACGGTCCTATACCAGTAGACCCTCAGTCCGGCGATGCGTACGTTTATCAAGCGACTGGCGAGCTTTCGTTTAAGCTCTGCGCGATGTTCAACGCCGAGAGCCGTGGAAGCCAGGATGTATATTATGAATCTCGCGCGATGGCGCCTGTGCCGGCTGGCGTTAAGGGTACTGTGGCGCCACAAGATAATTGGCAACACAAAAACGGCCAAGTCTGCTTTGACCGGAATATTGACCCGGCCTTCTATCCGCCGCTCAACGCCAAGGTTCAACCTTAAATTCGAATTCTCAAGGTTGAACCTTTAGCCCATGGCGTATGACCACAAAGAAATTGAGAAGTTAGCCCGAGAAAAATGGGCTGTTCTTGACCTGTACAAAATCGACCTGTCAGCCGGAGAGGAAGAACGATATTATTTGCTAGTTGAATTCCCGTATCCCTCAGGCGACCTGCACATAGGACATTGGTACGCCTTCGCGGTAACTGATATGTACGCGCGAATGCTACGTGCAAAGGGTAAGAACGTGTTTTTTCCTATCGGTTTTGACGCCTTCGGTCTGCCGGCCGAGAACGCGGCTATCAAGAACGGCGCGGATCCCAAGGAATGGACTTATAAGAACATTGAACGCATGCGTGGACAACTCGCAACAATGGGTGCGTCGTTTGACTGGAGTAAAGAAGTGGTTACTTGCGAGCCGAGCTATTACCAATGGACTCAGTGGCTCTTCGCAAAGCTCTTTGAGCATGGCCTCGCCGAGCGCAGAGAGGCGGCAGTGAAGTGGTGCCCAAAAGACCAGACAGTGCTCGCGAATGAGCAGGTGGTAGACGGCGTGTGCGAGCGTTGCGGCACGCCGGTTGAAGAAAAACGGCTCACGCAATGGTTTCTTAAAATTACAAACTACGCTGATAAGCTTCTCACCGGCCTAGACACGCTCCCGTGGCGCGAAGAAATTAAAGAGGCCCAGCGCGCGTGGATAGGCAAATCGGAAGGCGCAAAACTGAGGTTTTCAACAAGGTTCAACCTTGTTCCAAATGACGGCGTAGATATTGAGGTTTTTACGACGCGGCCAGACACTGTTTTCGGCGCTACTTATATCGTTCTCGCCCCAGAACACGCGCTTGTAAAGAATCTCATTGAGGGACGCTTAGCGTCCCTCACAAATGCTGGAGAGATTGAGAAGTACGTTGAAGCGACAAAGAAGAAGACTGAAAAAGAAAGAAGTGAGAATAAAGAAAAAACTGGAGTAAAACTAAAGGGCGTCTCGGCAATCAATCCGGCGACGAAAGAAGAAATTCCAATCTTTATAGCAGATTACGTTCTCGGTTCGTATGGCACCGGCGCGATTATGGCCGTTCCAGCACACGACGAACGCGACCGCGAGTTCGCAGAAAAATTTAATCTACCGATACTTGAGAGAGAATTTGCAAATTGGGATACGATTTCCGGAATAGGCGGAGAGAGAACTACGCAGTATAGGATTCGCGATTGGCTCGTGAGCCGACAGCGATACTGGGGGTGCCCCATACCGATTGTGTATGACCCAGAAGGGAAGCCTCATGCGATACCGGCAGAACATCTGCCATGGCTTTTGCCGACCGATGTAGACTTTAAGCCTACAGGTAAGGCCCCGCTCGCATCTTCTCAAGAACTCAAAGACCGCGTGACTAAGATATTTGGCGAGGGCTGGACGCCGGAGTACGACACTCTTGATACTTTTGTTGATTCTTCATGGTACTTCTTACGTTATTTAGATACAAAAAACACTAACAACTTCTCAAGCGCGGAGCTCATGAAAAAATGGTTGCCAATTAATCGCTATTCTGGCGGGAGCGAGCACACCACTATGCATTTGCTCTACGCAAGATTCTTTATGAAAGCGCTCTACGACCTAGCGCTTGTGCCCGTGGACGAACCGTTTAATGAACGCTTCAACCGCGGGCTCATCATGGGTCCAGACGGAGCTAAGATGAGCAAGTCTAAAGGGAATGTTGTTAACCCAGATGAGTTCGTAGAGAAGTATGGTGCAGATGCAGTACGTATCTATCTTGCATTCATAGGTCCGTACAACGAGCCGAGGAGCTGTCCGTGGAGCATGGAAGGCGTCGCGAGCATGCGCAAGTTCTTGGACCGTGTCGCGCGTATGGTTGAGTTGGCGAAGAATCAGAGCGATCCAGACGCGTTCAAGTATTTTATGAAGTCTAATCTTTTTGTATCAATCACGCGTACCTTAAAGAAGGTCACAGATGATGGCAATCGTTTTAAATTCAATACGGGTGTGGCAGCCCTCATGGCATTGCTTAATGAGTTTGAAGACTCACAAAATAAAAATATTGTAGAACATAATGGGGCGTGTATGTTTATAATCATGCTAGCCCCGTTTGCGCCACACCTTGCCGAGCATTTGTGGGAAGAACTTGGAAATCATGGAAGCGTGCATCAGCAGTCGTGGCCGACTGGCGCAATAATTGCCTCCAGCGAAGTGGAGGTTGTAGTGCAGGTCGCCGGCCGCAGGCGAGGCAGTATCCGACTGCCGAGCGAGACCGGCGAAGCTGAAGCTTTGGCTGAAGCTTTGAAGATTCCGGCCGTCTCCGCGGCGCTTGCCGGCAAAGAACCAAAACGCATTATTT
>JBBTWA010000075.1:0-13049 GCA_038063025.1 Patescibacteria group bacterium
GCGTTCCATCCGCACTTATACAGCCGTACGCGCGACCTTTTTGAAGAGTTTTCCAACGCATTCGCGGACGCAGACGAAGTGCTTATCGCGCCGATTTATGCGGCACGCGAGACAGACGATGGCACGGTTTCAAGCGCTCTGCTCGCCGAGCGCGTGAACACTAACGGGACGCACGCCAACGCCGCCACATTTGCAGAAATAGAAAAGATTTTCTCCACCGAACCCGCTACAGGCGACGCCGTCATGACAATGGGCGCGGGCGACATCTACAAAGTCGCCGATGCGCTCGTTGCGCATAAATAAAAAAAGCAGTACGGGCGGCGAGGCACCCGTTCTGCCCAAGAGCGGCCTCATGCCGCAATCAAAAATCGTAAAAGATACGGCTAGTCCATGGCGGTGCAGGCTTTATTGGACCCAGAGACGGCTTAGGCGTGCCAAGATGCAGTGCGGCATCTACCGGACGCCTGAGTTCGGCTGGCCACCGAGTGCATTTTCTTGGAGCCGTTACCGACTTTTTTGGCGTACTACCATATTGTAGTGCTTGCATCGTTCCTCCAAATAGGCGATGGAAAAGGAGTTTTCCAGCGTTGATTGTATCTCATTGCTATAATATGTCAATCGCGGTAAAGTGCAGGCATGAGAACATCGTCAATAACCATCCTTCAAAAAGAATCCTATCTTGCAATGATTCGCAATTCGGTCGGCGCAAATCTTTTTCGCAATCTGTATGCACTGGTGAATGGAAAGCGCGCGGATATCATGCGAGACGGTGACTTATCTTGCGCATTCTTTGTTTCTTTTATTCTTTTAGGATTTTCTTTCATCAAATCACTGCACGGAACGGTTAACGGTACGGTGAAGGATATGAAGTCGTCTGGCTGGAGACGCATAAAAAAACCGAGGCAGGGATGCATCGTTGTGTGGAGTCCAACGACTGACGAGAATGGGGAATCGCACAGACACATAGGATTTTATATTGGAGGAGGTAAAGCCATAAGTAACGATTCAAAGAAAAGAAGTCCGTGCATACATCCGTATAAGATTCGTAAAGTTGACACTTTTTACTGGAATAATAAATTAAAATAGTTTTTACGACTTAACACAGATTCTTGTTTCTGCAGGAACTTCTTTTAAAATCTCCAGCAAGTCTAGTAATGAGAGTGCGATACAGCCAGCAGTGGGAGTATAGTTTGGTCTAGCTACATGTATAAATATGGCGCTTCCTTTACCACTCACGGCTGGGTCATCGTTATATCCTAACGGAATGATAATGTCATAGACATCGTCATCTCGCCACAATTCTTCGTGACTGCCAGAATATGGCAGCTTAATTTTTTTATTATAATTAGGATCGTTTACATCGTCACACCACCCGTCATTTTTTGAGATGACTGAAATAGGAAAATTAATTTTTGGCATCGTTAGCTTATCGGCTCGATACATAACTTCTCTGATATGAAAACACCCAAATGGAGTTGCTCCATCGCCCTCTTTTTTATCATGAGTCACGCCACCTTTACCGAGAGCACATTTAAACTCTCTATTGTTTAATGTGAGCACTCCTGAAGGCGAAACAAAAATATCCATTATGTCACTACAGTATACAGAACTATTTGTGGCGTTTTTAGGCATACGGAGGTAAGGTGCGTCTATGGGGAAGCTTTCAATAGTCGCGACGCCGATAGGGAATTTGGAAGACATTACTCTTCGTGCTCTGCGGACGCTTAAAGAGTGCGACGTTATCTACGCCGAAGACACCCGTGTCATTTCCAAACTGCTCGCGAGATATGAAATAAAAAAGCCGTTGCAAAGACTTGATGCGGCGACTGAAATTAAAAAAGCCGACGAGATTATCGCGCGTCTCCTAGCAGGCGAGCACGTTGCATTTGTCTCGGACGCCGGCACTCCTGGTATTAGCGATCCGGGCGCGCGGCTTGTGGCGCGCGTGCGCGAGCAAGTAAAGAGGTTTAACCTCTTTACCAAGATAGAAGCGATACCAGGAACTTCGGCGCTCACTGCCGCGCTCTCTATTGCCGGAATTGGCGCGAACGAGTTTACGTTTCTCGGATTCCTACCGCACAAAAAAGGCCGGCAGACTGCGTTGAAGAAGTTAGCAACGAGCCAGATTCCGGTTATTTTATATGAGTCCCCGCACAGGATTTTAAAACTGTTGAAAGAATTAGCTACGCTTGAAGTATCTAAAGTTACTATCGCTCGCGAACTCACCAAAATTCACGAAGAAGTTATTTCAGGCACGCCGAGCGAAGTTCTTGAACATTTCAATACGCATCCAGACACCGTCCGCGGCGAGTTTGTAGTTATCGTGTCGCCTTGATATAATCAAACCATGTCCCGCCCAAGCATACTCATTCTTCTTGGCATTCTGACGATTCTCACTCCGTTTTCCGGTTTGCCGATGTCTATTCGCCATCTGCTCTTTGCTATTTTAGGAGCATTCGTGTTCGGCATCGGCCTCTCGCTCCGCACCAAAAGCGAGTAGGGATTTGTTATACTAGAGAGTAATGGAGAATCCTGAACGCGTAACATACTTCGCGGCGACAGACTCGCGCGGGAAGCATATTCCCTTCGGTATTAAGGCGAAGGACCGCGACCGCCATATGTATGTCATCGGCAAGACCGGAATGGGCAAGTCTACGCTCCTCTTGAACATGGCCATACAAGACATTCGTAACGGCGAAGGACTCGCCTTCTTAGACCCGCATGGCCTAACCGTTGAAACTCTGCTTGATTTCATTCCCGAAGACCGAATCAAAGACGTCGTTTACTTTGCCCCGTTTGACTTGGAGCATCCCATCGCTTTCAACGTGATGGAGGATGTCGGATACGATAAGCGCCACCTGGTCGTATCGGGCCTTATGTCAACATTTAAGAAAATCTGGGAAGACGCGTGGAGCGCACGCATGGAATACATTCTCACGAATACTCTTCTCGCCCTGCTTGAATATCCGGGCGCGACTCTGCTCGGCGTGAACCGAATGTATACCGATAAGGAGTATAGAAAAAAAGTCATTGATAACGTGAAGGACCCGGTGGTTAAAGATTTCTGGACTAAGGAGTTCGCCAACTACGGCGACCGATATACGCAGGAGGCGACGCCGGCGATTCAAAATAAAGTAGGACAGTTTACCGGCAATCCGCTAATCAGAAATGTGATAGGCCAGCCGAAATCTTCTTTTAATTTACGCAAGATGATGGACGAGAAGAAAATTCTAATAATGAATCTTTCTAAAGGGCTTATCGGCGAAACGAACATGCGCCTCTTGGGCTCAATGCTCACAACCCGTATCTTTCTCGGCGCTATGAGCAGAGCCGGCATTCCGGGGAACGAGTTGGCGAGATTGCCACACTTCTATTTCTACGTGGACGAATTCCAGAACTTCGCCAACGAGACATTCGCGGAAATTCTTTCGGAGTCCCGCAAATATAAATTAGATCTCATTCTTACGAATCAATACATAGAACAGATGGAAGAGGCGGTACGCGACGCCGTCTTCGGCAACGTCGGCACCACAGTCGCGTTCCGCGTCGGGCCGTTTGATGCTGAAACTCTAGAGACCGTCTTTTTGCCTAGATTCACTAAAGAGGACCTCGGCAGTTTGGATAAACGGCAGATATATCTCTCGCTAATGATAGACGGCGTCGGCTCGGCGCCGTTCTCGGCCGTTACAATCCCTCCAATAGAGGCACCGCCGGTTTCATACAGGGAACAAGTGCTCGCGTCGTCCCGCGAGCAGTTCACATCAGCGCGTGCTGGCGTGGAAAAAATTATAGTGGAAGAACTTTCTGCGAGCACAGCATCAGAGGCGCCGTTTGACGCGAGAATGAGGAAGAAGCCAATGAGTTATGTTCCCGCAAAAGAAACTTTCGTCGCGAAGCCGCCGAGCGTTTCGCAAAGGTCCTCGGGTCTCCCCGTCCGGGCTTCGCCAGGCGGGGCCAGACCATTTGCTCCCCGCTCGGCGGCTTCGCTTCCACAGATTCCGCCGCAAAAAAGCGCAGAAGACCTGAAGACAATCCTGCGCAATATGACCGCGAAAACCGTAGTTGAGAAAGAAAAGAAACAGGAGCAGAGCCAGCAGTCTTTAAGAGGCGCGCTTTCGGAAGCACTGAGGCCTGTGGCGGTTTCACCGCCACAGGGAGAGAAGCGGCCTTTTGAAGTTCCAGAAGACAAGTTGCGCGATGTGCTAAAGGGCGATATATAATAATTCTCATGCGTTTTGTCAGTTTACTCGCGCTGGCATTTTTTCTGCCGGCTTTTGCATATGCGGCGCTCATTAACATCAATACGGCTGATGCAACGCTTCTTGATACCCTACCGGGAATTGGACCGTCAAAAGCGACAGCGATTATTACTTATCGCAACGGACACGGGCCTTTTGCTAAAATTGAAGACATTCAGAATGTGAGCGGTATCGGTCCGAGTACGTATGCAGACATAAAATCGCTAATCACGATTGGCGATACTCCCGCGCCAAGTTCTGCAGACTCCGCAAGCTCCACGAGTATGACAACAGCCACAACCACAACAACTTCATCAGGAAGCGCGCCGCCGGAATATATTCCAATACCGATTCTGCGAATTGTCACAAGCGGAGACAGAACGGTATCCGCCGGCGCAGACACGCCTTTTACGGCAGTTGTGTATGACGGCAAGGGGAATAAGCGCGACGACGCTCTTGTAACGTGGTCGTTCGGCGACGGGATGCAGAGGACGGGCGCGAGCGTTTATCACGCCTATTATTATCCGGGCGAATATATCGCCGTGGTTCGCATTACTACCTCTGACGGCGGTGACGCATTGAAAGAAATAGTGATTACGGCAGAGGATGCCAGCATTAAAATCTCTTCGGTATCCGCGCGTGGCATTGCTCTCAGAAATGATGATTCTCGGACACTGGACCTCTCGTTGTGGCGCTTATCAATGGGCGGTAAGGAATTTAAAATTCCGGCAGATACGCAGATTCTCGCCGGTCGCACAACACTCTTTCCTTCACAGATAATTCAACTTCCAGTATCTAACACAGCATCTCTTCTTTATCCGAGCGGAGAAACAGCGGCTACGTATCCGCCAACCTCTTCCGCGCAACCTCAAGCACTCCAAACCAGTTTTAATAACGTGCAGGCCGCAGAGCCTATTATAAATAAAGCGACGAACATTCAAACGTATGATGAAGCAGTAATCGCCCCCACAGCTCCGACGGATGCCGTCGCGGCTGTGGGGGCGGCGTTGCCAGAGAACAATTCGTCTACGAGAGGCGTACTTCTGTCTCCGTGGTTTCTCGGCCTTCTCGGAGTTATGGTACTCTCTGGTAGCGCGTTTATATTTCTTAAATGAAAAAAAATAAGCTTATTTTAGTAACTGGCGGCGCTGGCTTTATCGGCTCGCATCTCTGTGCGCGCCTTGTGAAAGACGGTCATAAGGTCATCTCTCTTGATAACTACTTTACCGGGAATCGCGACAACCATGTCGCGGGCGTGGACTACCGCGAGGGCCACACAAAAGATATTGAAAAACACGTTCCAGAAACGCCAGACATAATTTATCATCTCGGCGAGTATTCTCGGGTCGCTAAGAGCATAGAAGAACCGGCACTAGTTTGGAATCTAAATATGGAAGGCACGTTCGGCGTCCTGGAGTTTTGGCGTACGCGAGGAGGAAGTAAGCTCGTATACGCCGGTTCGTCAACCAAGATGGCTACGCCACGTCCCGAAGGTACTCTGGGGCGAGACCTTTCGCCTTATACGTGGTCCAAAGCATCCAACACAGAGTTAGTACGCAATTATGGTCATTGGTACGATTTGCCGTACTCCGTCGCATATTTTTATAACGTGTACGGTCCGCGCGAGCAGTCAGGCAAATACGGTACCGTCATAGAGATATTTAGACAAAAATTTCTCAAGGGAGAACCTCTTTCAGTTCGCCTGCCAGGTACGCAAGAACGAATTTACACGCATGTGAACGATACCGTGGAGGGATTAGTTCTTGTTGGAGAAAAGGGCGAAAGAGATGAGTACAGTATTGCCGCTATGGAGAGTTACCCGATACTGAAGGTGGCAAAATTATTCGGAGGCGAGATAGTGATGCTCCCAGCGCGCTCAACAAGCCGTCCTTCTGCATCAATAGATACCGATACAGGAAAGATAAAAGCGCTTGGATGGAAGCAGACTCATACCCTTGAGGAGTATATTAACAAAATCAAAGAAGAAATTAAGTTAAAATAAATGAAAAAAGTTCTTATTTTTTCACTGGCGTATTACCCAAATTTCTCAAGCGGAGCGGAGGTGGCAATAAAAGAAATTACGGACCGCATAAGTCCGAACGACATTGAGTTCCACATGGTCACGCTCCTTTTTGACCATTCGGCACTGCGCGAAGAGAAGATAGGCAATGTCTTCGTACACAGAGTGGGATTCGGCGGAGGATATCTCTCAAAGATGCTGTATATCCCGCTTGCGGCACTTAAAGCGCACGTTCTCCAAAACGAGTTTCATTTTGATGCGCTCTGGTCGGTCATGACCTACATGCTGTTCCTAGTTGTACTCGCGCGGAGTGTCGGCGTCAGGGTCCCGCATATTCTCACTCTCCAAGACGGCGATACGTATGAGAAGGTGTTTGAACGCTGGTTTATCAGGCCGTTCGCGCCGTTGCTTGATTCGGGTTTCAGGAGCGCGGCGATGGTGCAGACTATTTCTACCTATCTCGCGGCGTGGCCGCCCCGACGCGGGTACAAAGGAGCGATAGAAGTCATCCCGAACGGTTCGTCACTACCGTCCGCCCAAGAATATTCGGAACAAGAGCTCACAGAACTTAAGCAGAAGATAGGGAAGAAAGACGGTGAACTATTTTTAGTCAGCGTTTCGCGCCTTGTTTACCAGAAGGGAATTGATACTGTAATTCGCGCTTTGCCGCTACTGCCAAAGAACATACGGTACTTAATTGTAGGAGACGGCGAAGATAAAGGGAAACTGGCGCATCTGGTGGAAGAATTGGGTGTTACTGACAGAGTGATTTTTACGGGACAGGTGGACAGAACAATGACTGCGAAATATCGAAAGATTTCAGACATATTCATATTGCCGAGCCGTTCGGAAGGTCAGGGTATCTCATTTCTCTCCACGATGGTATCAGGACTTCCAATAATCGCGACGCAGGAGGGAGGCATCGCTGACTTCCTATTTGATGCGAAGCGCAACCCAGATAAAGAAGCGACCGGCTGGGCGGTGGATAAAAATTCTCCGGAGCAGATAGCGGAAGCGGTAAAAGAAATTCTCGCGAATCCAGAACAAGTAAAAAAAGTAGTTACGACTGCGCGACAGTTCGCGATAGAAAATTTTGACTGGAATATCATCTCCAAAAACATGCGTGAAAAAGTCTTTGGACGGGTATTGACGAAATAAGTAAATGTGCTAACATTGTAGGCGGAGTAATGGTGCAGGCGATAATTTCCTGTTTTTAGTTCCAACCACATCTACGGGAGGCAGTAATGGATTCAAAAAGAGTTCGTGTATCAATCGCGAATCTTGCGTGGTATCTGCAGATGATGGAAAACGACGTTCGGTATCCGTTCGCAATCCTGAACCCGAACAAGCTCAAAACGGGCGGGCACCAGTACATGGCGCTCGGTGGCGGTGCGATGCTGAGCAAGGAGAGCAAAACCACTCTGGAGAGGGTCTGTGGCGCGACGGATTTCGAATTCGATGAGGATACTGGCTTCTATGACGCTCGTTTCCAAGTCGGTACGAGCCATCTCGAGAAAGCTTTACAGATGTTTTCTGCCGTCGGTACAAGTGGCGCGACCATTCACGAGCAAAACCCAACGCTCGACATCATGGCCGAATTGACGGGGAAAGAGTTTGACGGCTATTCGACCATATTGACCGAAGATGAAGCGAAGCTCGTACATCCGAAATTCGTGAAAGTCGTTCGGCAGAAACTGCCGGAAGCTGGTGCGGATACATCGGCTCGAGCATCTGCTGAAATGCCAACACATCGGCTGTTCAGGATCTTCGCGCTGATGATGCCGTCTATGTTATTTCAGGCGAAGATTTGGCAATCACCGGTCGTGCGGATTCTGCAGAACTGGGAACTCGCGACTACCAATGGCGGCAGTAAGGCTGGTCGGACAGATGACGGCATCATGATCCAGAACAACTTGTTTCTAGCCTGACAGCAGGCATTCGACGTCCGCGGAGGTGACCCTCCGCGGCGTTTCTTTTTATGGAGAGCCGTAGTTATAGTGAACACACATGAAGAAACAGTCTCTAATCGGTTTTATCGGACAGGGATGGATAGGGAAGAACTACGCGGACAATTTTGAGGACCGCGGATTTGAGATTATTCGATATGGGAAGGAAGAATTGTACAGAGAGAATAAAGACAAAATCGCAGAGTGCGGCATCGTATTCATAGCTGTACCAACACCGACAACACGAGAAGGATTCAGTGCAAAAATCGTAGAAGAGGTGCTCGCGTATGTAGGAAGTGGGAACATTGCGGTCATCAAATCTACGATACTGCCCGGCACAACACTAGCTTTGCAGGAAAAATATCCGGACATCACGGTTCTTTTCAGCCCCGAATTCTTACGCGAAGCGACAGTGCGCAAGGATGTTGACAATCCGGACCGCAATATTATCGGCATCATCCGCGAGGAGCATCGGCCTGCCGCAGAAGAAGTTATGAAGATTCTACCGCGCGCGCCGTATGAAAATATCTGTAGCGTCGAAGAAGCAGAACTCACGAAATATGCAGGAAACACTTTTTTGTACCTGAAAGTCGTTTATATGAATATGCTCTACGACCTAGCGCAGACCTTCGGTGGAGACTGGGAGACGATTGCGAAAAATGTTTCAGCCGATGCGCGTATCGGTTCCTCGCACATGCACCCTGTGCACACGAGCGGACATGCGAAAAGTCCGGGCAGGGGCGCAGGCGGACACTGCTTCATAAAGGACTTTGCGGCCTTCGCGGATTTTTATAGGAAAAATATCCCCGATGCCGTCGGTCATGAATTATTTACTGCGATTGAGCGCAAAAATATCAGCTTGCTCCGCGCAAGCGGTAAAGACCTGGAACTTCTGGAGGAGGTTTATGGACGAGCCTAAATGTTACACTTCTCCATAATATGAACTACTACGATTTTATTATTGAAACAGTGCGCGAGGCGGGCGAACTGTTGCTTAAACTGCGCGATGAGGGCTTTACAGCGACGCACAAGGGTTCTGACCCGCGCGATATCGTGACGTCGGTAGATACTGCGGTAAACGAATTTATTATCGGCAAAATTAAGGAGACGTTTCCAAACGATGTAATTTATTCGGAAGAAGGAGGTGGAATTACTTCCGGAAAGAATTCATGGGCTGTTGACCCAATTGACGGTTCATCTAATTTCTCGCGCGGCATTCCGCACTACGCGGTCTGCATAGCTTTTTTAGAAAACGGTGTACCGATAGCAGGGTCTGTTTTTAATCCAGTGACAAACGAGCTTTTCAGTTTCAAAAAAGGTAGTGGCGCATTCCTCAATGGCAAACTTATTTCAGTTTCCAAAATTTCTGACCTGAAAGAAGCGTCAGTATTTCTTCATGCCGGGAGGAAGCCGGAACTCTGGGACTGGGGTGGCACTTCGTACACGAAACTGCTCACGCACGCGAAAAAGACCAATAACTACGGTGGTTCAGCGCTGGACGCTTGTTTTGTCGCCGCAGGCCGCATAGAAGCGAATATCTATGGCCGTCTCACGACGATGGACATCGCGAGCGCCATCGGCATTCTGCTTGAGGCAGGCGGTCGGGTTGTGAATGAGAAGGGAGAGCAGATTGCCTATTCTACTGAACCGCAAAAAGTAGTGATGACGAATTCTGAAGAGATTGAGCGGTCGCTTCTGAAACTTCTTTTTTAGGCAATTGCGAATTCGCGCTGACGTTTTTTTTCTTCTTCTGAACGCAGAGCGTTGCGCGTTGCGATATATTTTTCCGTTACTTCTTTCGCGACAGGACGATTTTTTAGGATAGCCGTAAGAGCCTCGCGCCAATACTCCAGACGTGCAAGGGTCAGCTTGTGCAAGTCCCCGATCGTTTTCTCAAGCGAGCGAGCGTAGTAATCAAGCAAAAAGGCGATTTTATAGGCGCGCATGAGTCGCAGAGACAGATATTCGTCTTCACCGCGGTTGTCATGCACATACTTGCAGAGAAGCCGCTCCAGTTCCGGACTATGAATCAACATATAATTCAGAAATCGCGCCCACCCTTCATATTTATTGCCGAAGTGGATAGTCGCGTAGTTCGGCACGCAGTCCAGCATATAGAGAGAATGCTCAGTGAGTCTGAAATTATGAGGGACGAAATCAGTGTGTGTAAGATAGTTCGCATAACGGTCAATCGTTATGACATTTTCCTTAAGAAATTTCTCCGCCGTTTGCAGCGTCGTTATGAGGGATTCGTCCGGATATTTTTGCGATATTGATTCCTTTAGTCTATTAAAATCCTTGAGATACTCAACGCTGGAGAGCACTGGAAATATCTCCTTCACCGTCCGCAGATGCTCATAGGTCGTTGCGTGGAACGACTCTTGCGCTTCAAACGCCGACAGTGCAATAAAGAACTGTTCCTCTATTGTATGTCCTACGAACACTTTTTCCTGTTGAATGAAGCGCATAATCAAAAAGACATACGCGTCTTCTTTACCGTAATACAGTTCTTCAGGGAGCAGTATCTTCTTATCCGCGAATGAGAGCGAGCGCATAAGGTCACGCGAGCGCTTCTCGGACTCTATTTCCCTTTTCCCGTCCGGCTGACGGCTCGTCTTTATGATGACTTTTGTCCCGCTCTCGTTATGCCTGCCGGCGAGTACTAGTTTGCCTCCTGCCATGAGGTAACGTTCACCGCTAATATATGGTTGTACTTTATCAAGCGAAAAGCCCAGAGAATCTAGGAGTGCGGAGATAGTAGATAGCTCATTCATTGTAACCTTATAAATATAATTCTATACTGGATATAACGCTATGAAAACCGTACTCGTTACCGGCGCAGCCGGATTTATCGGTTCCAATCTTACCGGAGCCCTTTTGGAGAAGGGCTATCGGGTCGTAGGCGTTGATAATTTTGATGACACATATGACATTTGTTTCAAGGAGGGAAATATTACACCATTTCTAAACAATGAAAACTTTGCACAATATCGCATAGACATTCGTGATGAAGATGTCTTAAAATCTGTATTTGAAAAAGAAAAACCAGAATATGTTGTTCATCTCGCGGCGAAGGCCGATACGCGCAAGGCTGTGGATACACCGCGTGTTTACATTTCTGTGAACATTGACGGCACGCTTAATATACTTGAACTCTGTCGAGAGCATCCGGTAGAAAATCTCATCATCGCGTCGTCTTCGTCCGTGTACGGGAATTCGTCGCACGTCCCGTTTACTGAAGACCAACCGGCAGATAGGCCTATTTCGCCATATGGCGCGACCAAACGTGCGATAGAACATCTCGCCCACACGTATCATCACAATTTCGGAATGAACATCACCTGTTTACGCTACTTCAATGCTGTTGGCGAAAATAATCGTCCTGGTATGGTTCCATATATTTGGACAGAGAAGATTTTGCGAGGCGAGGAGATAGAAATATCCGGTGATGGAAGCCGTAGGCGCGACTACACATATATCGGCGATATCGTGCGCGGGACCATTCTGGCTATGGAGAAACCGTTAGGATTTGAAGTAATTAATTTGGGGAATAATACTCCGGCATCTCTTAATGAGCTTCTCGCAATCTTTGAGAAAGTCATCGGCATTAAGGCGAGAGTGAAGAGCCGACCAAGTCATGGCGCGAGCGTGGAGGTTACATATGCCAACGTGGATAAAGCAAAAAAATTGCTTGACTGGGAACCATCGACGTCGCTTGAAGAAGGAATTACGAAATTAGTCGCGTGGTTTCGCTTGAACAGACTGGAAAAATCCGAATAGAGTTTTCAGATGCACGTCCCACGAAAATTTGTCGTTCAAAATCTTTTCTGCGCCCTCAATAAGTCTTGAGCGCAATACCGAATCGTCAAAGAGACGGCTGATAGCATCTGCGAGCGCATGGTCGTCTCCTGCCGGTACCAAGAGTCCGCTTATTTCATTATAGACAGCTTCGTTCGTGCCAGGGATGTCGGTAGCAACCATTGGGATTCGTGCGGCAAAACTCGTTAGTGCAGTATGCGGGAGCCCTTCATATGTTGAATTCAGCACATAGACTTCAGAACTTTTCCGCAGGTGCCAGGTCTCGGCCCGTGAGATTCTGCCGGTAAATTTTACAGACCCCTCCACTCCGAGCTCTTTTGCAAGAGCTTTTAATTTTTCTTCTTCAGGGCCGTCACCTGCGATTACTGCTTTCACATCCGGGTATTTTTTCTTCAAGATAGCAGTGGCGCGTATGATGCCGTCAAGCCCTTTCCACTCTACCAATCGTGCGGTTGTAACAAATTGGTGCGGAACTGGTGTCGCAGAGAATACAGCCTCTGCATCTATGACGGCGGCATTGTAGTTCACAACTGCCCTCTCATTTTTGATTCCATATGTACGCACAATGGCGTTACGCAGATATACAGACGGCGTCGTAACAATGTCGGCATGGCGCAGGACGAATCCCTGAATCATCATCCGGAGAACCGTAGACCACCCACCTTCAGGATGTGCGAGAAATTCTTCAAGTCTTTTTTCTGTATTTCCTTGTTGGCTCGCTCGTTCCCACGCTTCGTCTCCGACAAATTTAAGAACCACCGGTATTCGGCGAACCATTCCAACGAGCACCGCAGGCAGTCCCGCAGCCATCGCATTCTGCACATAAATTACGTCTGCTCCGCGTGATGCCCTGAAGAGGTCAAAGGTGAATTTAAGAAGTCGCAAGGGGAGCGGACGTCGCTTGCTCGCTACAAAAAGAGTTGTGCCCGGAATGGGTTCAGAAGTGCTCGCATAAGCCACGATTATGACTTCGTGTTCGTCACGGAGCTTTATGGCGAGCCCCTTTGTATATGTAGCCGGACCGCC
>JBBTWA010000076.1:0-14048 GCA_038063025.1 Patescibacteria group bacterium
CGGCTTCTTCACGAGAAAGTGTCGGTAAAGTGCCTGTTATGACGACCGTCTGACCAGTTAGCGGGCCATAATCCGGCGCAGTGACTTTTTGAATTTTGAGATGCTTCTGCAGTCGCGCGAGAAGATCCTGATTTTCTCTTTGTGCAAACCAGGTATGCACAGAGTTGCCGATGATGGGGCCGACGCCGTCTATGCGCGAAAGCGTCTCTTCACTTGCTTTACTAAGTGCCTTGAGTGTACCGAGGCGTGTAGCGAGGAGATATGCCATCTCGCCACCGATGTGCGGTATGCCGAGACCAATTAGCAACCTATCAAGCGAAACTTTTTTTGCCGTGTTGATTGCACTGATTAGATTGTCCGCTTTTTTCTCTTCAAACCCCTCTAGCGCCAGCAATTCGTCTTTTGTAAGTTCAAAAATGTCGTCAAAATTTGAAATTAGGTTCTGCTCCATCAGGAGACGAACAGTCTCGCGCCCGCAACCGGCGATGTCCAGCGCGCTCTTGCCTGCAAAATGAATCAGCCTGCGCGCCTGAATCTCAAAGGAGCCGGCGACAACACATCTGTGCGCCGCTTCTCCCGGAATTCTTTCAATCCTTCCGTCACCTCCGCACAATGGAGAATGTGTCGGAAATTTCCAGAACTTTGCATTTTTTAGCCTAAGCTCTTTTATCACCATTACGACTTCCGGAATTACATCACCGGCCTTTTGTAAAATTACAGTATCGCCAACTCTTATATCTTTTTCTTTTATAAAATCCTCGTTATGGAGAGTCGCGCGCGCAACTGTTGAGCCCGCGACGAGTACCGGCGCGAGATGTGCAACTGGTGTCAGCTTCCCCGTTCTGCCAACCTGCAAGGTTATATCCTCAACAACCGTTTTGACCTGCTCTGGTGGGAACTTATACGCAATGGCAAAGCGCGGGGCCTTACCGGTATAACCTAGTGTTTCCTGCTCTTCACGCGACTCAACTTTAAGCACGATGCCGTCAATTTGATAATCCACTTTTTCGCGCGCTTTTCCGTTCCACATTCGCCAATACTCAAAAATTTCTTCCAGAGAATCAGCATGCTTATGTTCCGGATTCACCGGCAAGCCTAGTCCGACAAGATACGCGAGCTCTTCGCTCTGGGTTGCCGAAAGCGTTTCGGACGTGCGGGCTACATCGTAGATAAATGCGCCGAGCGGACGCTCCGCCGCAATCTTGGGGTCCAGCTGGCGGATGGAGCCGGCGGCTGCGTTGCGCGGGTTGGCGAATAGTGGCTCTCCGGATTTTTCGCGAAGCTTGTTCAACTTCGTAAAACCGGAACGTGTCAGGTACACTTCGCCTTCGGCGACTAAATCAACCGGGCGAGCAAGTTTTTCTGGCACTTCGCGTATAGTGCGCACGTTGTGCGTGACATCTTCGCCGACGACACCGTCCCCGCGCGTAACCGCGTTTACTAGAATTCCTTTTTCATATTTAAAAACGATTTTTAACCCGTCTATCTTAAGTTCCAGGTCATATCCAGAATGTCGGGACGTGGTACGTCCCGACATGAACTTGCGCACGCGCTCGTCAAATGCTCGTATTTCATCTTCAGAAAAAGCGTCGTTAAACGACCACTGCGGCACTTCATGTTTAACTTTTTTTAGAAACGGCATTGCGTCGCCAACGATACGCCTGGTAACAGAGTCGGGGCGCGCAAGTTCCGGATATTTTTCTTCAATCTCGCGCAGTTCGCGATAAAGCGCGTCATACGCGCTGTCTGAAATCTCCGGCGCGTCAAGCGTATAGTATTGATGCGCGTGGTGCGCGAGAAGCTCACGGAGCTTTTCTGCGCGTTCTTTTATCTTCTTCGGAACCGGCATATTTAGTAGTGAGCATTGAGTCCTCGCGACACGAAGCGCGCTCCGTTCGGACTCACTACCGTAGCGCAAGAAACGTTATAGCCCTGCGAAAAGATGTATGTCGTGCCTGAATTTACCGACGGTTTATACACAGTCACGTCCGCACAGTGTGTCCCGGAGTCAAGCGACAGACGATAGGAGACGACCCATTTTACTCCCTCCGTGTACGAGACTATTGATGAAGAAAACGGCGAAGACGAAACATCACATGCAATTGCCGGTGCGGACGACGGCCGGCTCGGCGGGAACATAAAACGGTTCTCTTGTTGGTCCGCATATAGGGCGCACTCCAGCGCGGCATCTGCGGTATAAAACGCATATTGCGATTCAACGGCGGTTGACGTAAGGACCTGCTGTTTATAGGCGAGCGAGCCGAGGGCGATGCCGAACGTAAGCATCACTGACATAAAAATGACGGCGACAAGAAGAGCAAACCCTCGCTGTGTTTTCTTTATTGCCATGGCGTTATATGGTCTGAAACTGTTACCGAACGAGGAATCCCATGGAAGCTCCACGACACGATGGAGACGACGCGCTTGTCCGGATACTCGCCCGGCGTGTTTGGGATATCCACGACTTGAATCGTGCGAGTGAACGCCGTCTTAACCGAATTTGCGATGTCGATTCTCTGCGTGTAGATGCCGTTTGCCAAATAAAGCGGACCGCACGAATCGCCGGAGCATTGTTGGAGAGAAAATCCGCTCCCGGAGCCCATTTCCCGTGCAGGGTCAAGCGTGCATGTCGTTGTACGGCAGGCAGTTATTGACGCCCTATCTCCTCCGTTAAGGAAGTTCACCCACGCAGCTTCTGAAATACTCGTACCGCCGGCTAGGTAAGAAGAGAGGTACTCGTTATCGCGCATGGCGCGCACGTATTCAATCCCCTCCTGCGCGAGATACGAGGCGGTGAGCTGGTCGCGCGCAGTTTGGGCGGAAACTACCACTCTACTCGCGGTGAATAGAGGCCCCGCAACCGCAAATGCGAGGATTGTTACGGCAATCATAGTTTCAATGAGAGTAAACCCTTTCATGTTCATATATCGGAGCCGCGCATCGTCGCGCCGGTTTCAACGGAAAACGACTCCGTCTTCCCCGCACCATGCGTGACCGAACCGGAGACAACGATTGTAACGCGAGGCTGTTCAGAATCTCCCGGCGTTGCGCCGTATACATAGAAGACAAGGGACGTTACGTCCACAGACGGGTCTGTAAGCGCTGTTGTCACGTTGTTCTTGGTGATAATAATATCACCTGTCTGTCCTCCAGCTCCCTGCTGGGTGCCTCGCGCATATGTGATAGCGGCCCCGCCATTCGCGGGAGTGAAAGAAATGGAACTTCCGCCTCCGGAATAAGCGGTGCCGGTGCGTATATCGCGCACCATAGTCTCCAATGCGAATGAGAGGTTGTTTATTCCGGTTGTAACTCCCTGTACCTGCCTATTTAAATTAATCACCATGAAGTACGCTCCGGAAGCTAGCGTCATTATAAGCGCGAAAAGGCCGACTGCGACGACAAGCTCAATGAGTGTATATCCGCGTTTATTTTTCATGGACAAGAGGCGGTATTTGCGGTTATTTCTCCGGAAGACGCGATGGAAACGAAGCGTGAACCGCCTTGCGGCGAAGAGACGGTGAGACACGCTTTAGTTACGGGAAACGCTTCCAGATACGAACCGTTCACGCTCATAAACGGACTCGCGTTCGGCCGTACAAACACTATATCAAGCGAACTCAAGCCTCCGCTCGCGCACGACCAACCGCCGGACGAATATGAACAGAAGTCGCTTATCGTAATGTTGTTGCCGAGCGTATAGTCGGTAACTCCCTCGCTTTGGCTCGCGTCAAAAACGCAATTGCCGGGACGGGCATCTGGCCCTGTCGGGTCGTTAGGAGGAGGCGTATGGCAGAGCCCGGACTGCCCTACCGAAGGATATTTATCCGAAAAGAGAGTGAGTGATTTGGACGGAGCGTTCTGGAAGTGAACGCCGTATCCGGCGTTTGTCATCGTGCCGACTGCGCGACTGCCGAGCCCATAGGTCTCGGCGTAGCGAATGGTGAGCGCGACGTCATACGCAGTATTCGCAAGCGTTATCGTCTTGTTAAAGGAGCTTTGGCTGGTCAGGACAACCGCCAGTACGACGGCGATAATCGCCATCACGACCATAAGCTCTATCAGGGTGAACCCGTTATGAGAGCGATTAGATTCCATTGTGTAAAGTATGCGAGGAGGAAGCCGGAGGCGAGATATGGCGCGAACGGCACCTCAACTCCCATTCTAGAGCCGGCAGGCCGCTTATACAACATCAATATCCCGATAACAGCTCCAATCCAGAATGAAAAAATAAAGCCAGAAAAAGCATTCTGGCCGGCAAGAAGCGCGAGACCGAAAGCAAATGGAGAATCGGCGAGACCCATCGCCCGTCCCCTTGATGCGAAATGTATGAGCGCGAGAAAAGCCGAGATAAGAAGCGCTGTGATGAGCGATGAAAAAAATGACGAGATGGATGGGGCGAGAAAAAAACCGGTAATCGCGCTCGCCGCGACGAATACTGCGAGAAGCGACGACGGCAATATCTGATGGGCGAGGTCATATAGAACAAGGACAAGGAGAACAGAAAGTGAGATAATAAAAAATAAGAGTGCGGGCGTAAGTCCTAAATTGAAATAGGAGAGAACGAATAGCGTTCCGAGCGTAAGTTCGCTAAGCGGAGAAATCAGAGAGAGCCGTGCGCCGCAACAGCGCGCCCGCCCGTTACTAACGAAGAATGAAATAACCGGTACAAGCGCAAACGGTGTAAGCGGAGCGTTGCACGCATCGCATCTGGAACGGCCGGCGATAAATCCCTCTCCGGTGTTAAAACGCGCAACAAATACTCCGACAAAGCTCGCGATGATTGCGCCGAGAGCGAAGACTGCAAATGCCATTTTTTAAAAACGTTCTTGAGCAGTCGCTTACAGGCTTGATACGCAGGTGCCACAAGAGGCGCCGGTTAAGAGAAGCGAGTTTATTCCGCATTGGTTCCCAACATTATCCACACACCAATAAGTTGAGGTGTCGGCCGCGACAGCCGTCGGTCGCGATACCGCCACTGCGTAAGAAGAATTTGTGGAGTAGCAGGCCGATATCCCGCCGCCTGAATCAACAACTGCCGAAGCAATCGCTCTTTCAATAATCGCATTATGGAAGACGGAAGACCCAGTAGCGCCAACAGCCGGACAGGTCGCGGGACCGCCGCTCCCGTTATTGAATACTCCATAAACATTATTGTTGTCCGTGAGAAAGAGCGCCGCCTGATTTCTCACGGAGTCCAGATTCGCCTTTATGCCGGCATCATTGCCCTTGAATTGGGCCGCGTTCAGCGACGCGAGTACAATCGCCGAGAGAATGCCGATAATGGCGACTACGACGAGCAGTTCAACAAGAGTGAACCCGCGATAGTGGCCTGATGGCATGAGAGTTTGCCTCTCGGTTAACCGATTAGCTCGCCGGGCAGACAACCCCGCCGGCGGCAAGGTTCGTTGTTCTTTGTCCTGCAGTGCCGGCAGAATCAACGCACCAATACTTGGTAGTATCTGACACAAGTTGTGCTTCAACGGCATACTCTGTCGACGAATTGTTGCAGACTATCGTACCGGCGCCGTTCGCGGCATTTGCCGCAACCGTCGCCTTTACTATAGTTGCATCGCCAAACATACTGCCAGCCGCGGCAACGGTGGGACAAACTCCTGTTGCTAAAGCGGTGCCATAGGTATTCGCACCGGCGCCGCCATAAAATATTTCGGCCTGCGTCTGAATGGCTGAAAGGTCTGACTGGATAGCGGCGTCACTTCCCTTTGAACGGGCGGTATTGAGCGATGCGAGCACTACGGCAGAAAGAATGCCGATAATGGCGATTACGACGAGCAATTCTATAAGTGTGAACCCTCTAAAACGATTTTTTTGCATAATATTATTGTGTGTGACTAATGGTTTAATTGTACTCCATACAGAAAACAAAAGGAACTGGGGTGTGGATAAGCCCTAGATTGCGCCGGCGAGGTTATAAATCGGCAGTAATACTGCGGAGAGCAGTATCCCGACGCCCAGGCCGAGAAGCACTATCATAATCGGCTCAATTAGATTAACCAGAGTGTCAACGGCGTTGCTCACTTCGCGGTCATAAAATTTAGCAAGAGTTGAAAGTATCTTGCCCAATTCCCCCGTTTCTTCGCCGACCTTTGTCATCGCGACCATGATGCCGGGAATCTCCGGATGTCTGCCTAGAGCATCGGAAATAGAAGAACCGCCTTTTACATCCGCTCCAACCTTATTCAGAATATTCTCATATACGGAGTTGTCTACGACCGAACCGGTGATTTCAATCGCCTCAATGACGGAAACACCGGAGAGAAGCATTGTGGAGAAATTATCCGCGATGCGCGCGAGATAGAGCTTTTTGTAAAGGTCGCCTATGTAAGGGACCGACAGCTTCAGATTATCCAGAATAAATCTGCCGTGTTCGGTTCTCCATAGTTGTATCAGGTAGAACACAAACGCGATAAGCGCGATGAGCAAGAAGACGCCGTAGTGGACGAAAAAGTTGGAGAAACCGATGACGATTCTCGTATAAATAGGTATGGATTGGCCGGAGTCCAGTAAAACGGCGCTTATTTTCGGAATAACCATCGTTAACATGAGCGTCATTACCGCAAAAAAGACCGTTATGACGAAAGCCGGATAGATAAGGGCATTTTCCGTCTTGCTGATGATGCTGTACGAGCGGTCAAGATAATCGGCGAGATATACGAATGTCTCAGACAATTTACCCGATTCTTCACCCGCGTGAACCATATTCACATAAAATCTGCTGAAAACTTCCGGGTGGCGCGAGAGAGCCTTGCTGATGGGACTGCCTCCCTGAAGGTCGTCGCCTATCGCGGAAAGAACGATGGCAAGCTGTTTATTATCAACCTCTGCGGCTAGGAGACGAAAGATGCGAAGCACGGATACCTGCGCCTCAAACAATGTCGCCACCTGGCGCGAGAGAATAACCACGTCCTTGTTTGAAATCCCGCTGAAAAACGATATGTTTATGTCAAACAACGAGCGCTTCTCGGCGGACTCAATTACCGAGATGATGAGATTGCGCCTCTGGAGCGCCGAAACAGCGACCTCTTGCGACGGCGCCTCAATGGTTCCGTCCCTCTCGCGCCCGTCCTCATCAATCGCGTGGTATTTGAAGAGCATGGGTTATTTGGAAAGAGTCGTGCCTGTCGCTTTTGCAAGTTCTTGTATCTGAATACCGTGTCTGTGCAGCGTTCTCTCACCCATTTTGTTTTCTTGGTCTAACTCGGCTACCTTGCCAGAGAATCCGTCCAAAATATCCAGTATTTTATCTACCTTCTCTTCTGTGCGAACGGACGAGGCTTCGATAGAATCAACTCTGGACTTGAAATCAAATTTTTCCAAACTTGACATCGTGAGTTTATTTCGAAGCAGGTCAATGCTATCTCGCAATTCCTTGTGCTCCTTTTTAGTTACCAGCGATTTAAGGTCGTCTTTCGCAGCGAATTTTTCGGTGAGAAATTTTTTATCGTCCTTGGTCAACATACACAAGACAGTATACCATCACACCGCCGCGCTAATCCGACTGTGCCACATACTCGCCTTGCTGCCGTTAGATGCAAGAAAGCGAGGTCCGACCTCGCTTGGACATTTATCCACATAGGCACATTGCTTTTCAGTAGACGGCTTGGTATATTGGTTGAACAAACGGCTTCGGCCTCGAGGGGAAAGGGGGTCAGGTACCCTTTTTGGGTCTCCATGGGTCGCGAGTCGTGGTCTCAAGCCCGAATTTTTTCACCATTTTCACAGCCCATGTATCTGAACCAAACGGCTTCCCTCTCACCACAGATGCCCTGATACTTTCCTCTTCCTCTTTGGTCTGCGGCGTGTTTACAAATGCAAGATAATTTTTGGGTTCCGGTATCGGCCACTCCGACAGAAGTTCTCTCTTTCTCTTGTCCCTTGAAAGCCGTCTGGACAAGCTACCGAAGCGCCAACTCTCCGCTTTTCTGACAAGTTTAGCTCTAAGCGGATTTCGCTCCACATAGCGTATTGCGGAAAGAAGATAATTATCTTCTTGAACTAAAAAAGACTTATACCTTCCTTGATAGAGGTGGCCGGTTCCTTTCGTACTCTTGGCCTGATGCCAGCGCTGTGTATGAGTGAGAGTGAGCCATTGCATGAATTTGCTCATGTCGCCGTCATTTTGGGGATATAGCACCAAGTGGAAATGATTTGGCATAAGGCAATACGCCAGTATTCTCATAGAGAATCTTTCTTGGGCCTCCTCCAGAACATTTTCAAACAAAATATAGTCTTTTTCTGCAAAGAAAACCCGCATCCGGGCATTGGCGCGGTTTATGACGTGGTAACAATAATTGCCAATGTCGGTCCGGGTGATACGCGCCATGTGTTCAGTATATCAGATAAAAAGGGTACCTGACCCCCTTCGCGCCAACGATCACATCGGCCGATAAGTAGGGATGCACGGCGGGGCGCAGTTCTTCCGCGTTAGCTGTGCTTAATAGAAATGCAAAAGCTATGAATTTCAGGGCTGTCATATTTTCCACCTTATCTCATCCGCCACCGTCCCGGTCAGCGGAATGTAGAGCAAATTGCGGTCGTCTGGGATCGACGGGACGAGGTTAGTGAGAGGGGTCATTTCATCACATCATCATAAAAAAGCCGCTTGGAACTCCTGGCAACGTGTAGGTGATAACAAGTTTCGGATCGTCAGTAGTTCCTGCTTGATCTGCGAAATAACAAGAACATATATTATTGCCAGTAGGTGCGGAGTTATCAAGGTCTCTAGAATTCCGCGCTGCAAACTTCGATACCCCAGTCTTAGATATATTCGCAATCCCATTCGCGTTGAGCGCAAAATCATTATATGTATGGTCAGTGTTGACCCATGACGCCATCGCAAGCGAGCTGAAAGATGTAGACCCTATTTGATCAAAATCCCCAATAACGAGCGTTGTATTCGATGCTGGGGTTGATGACACAAGGTGTATTGTGCTTAAATCTGCGTTTGAGAAAACCGCACCGTTTGCTGCGAATGACCAGGTGGCAGCACTTATGTTAGCGGCACTGGTCAATGCCGATGCGTCAACTAGAAAAAATCCGCGAGTAACCAGATATTCCGGGACAGCATCCAGTCTAGCCTGCATTAGAATATTAGCGGGGCTGTCGACAGTCACAGAATTGCCAGCGGTGGCGTCCCTAGAGCCTGCCCACGTAGCAGTCGCTATAGAAATATTTCCATCACACGTTGTTGTTCCGGGGTAACCTGCATCTGGGTAAACGGTTAAGGTGCTCATAGTTGCCTCAGCGCCGTAACTTTCAGCGTTTCCATTACGATCAACCTTAAGCCTTCTTGTGGATTTTCGACAAAGTTGGCAATTCTCGACCCTTCCGGTTGTGTTTCAAAAGTCCCGTCCGGAACCAAGATAGGCGCATTCTTGTAGAGCAGCGGATTGTCCACCGGAACCTCGACCCCAGAGACAAACGCCCGCGCGATTACCTTGAGCAATTCGCCTTCGTGCGACACGGATACGATCTCAATGTCCACGGTCTTCCCGCCGTGCACTTTGTTGAACTTCTGCGGCTTCACCTTGACCAGTTCGTCGTGCGCGATGGCGCGCTTCTCGGGGCCGGTCTTTGCTTTTGCCAATTTGATTAGATGTTTCATCATGCGCTCGCTACGCAAACCCACTTGCTCGTGTCTGCGCGCCAGATAAAGAGCATGTTGAGCCTATTTGTCGTTACCGTGGTAGTCGGCAGCGCAACAGTAGATGTCTCGAACTGCGTGTCGTAGGTCAACGCTCGCGCAGCCGTTCCGGTAACCGCGACAAGTAATCTCTGGCCATCTGTCGGAGTCCCGGTCGGATTGTTCAGTTTCAACGCGCCCGCTTGTGCGGTGACAATGAACTGGTCCAGATTGTCACAATTGAGCGATGTGCCGGTATCGGTCGTGTAGCTGGCAGCGGATAGGATGCGCGAGGTTACGCGCTTGTTAGTCAACGTTTGAGTATCGGTAAGCGTCGCCATTCCGTTGTATGCGATGCGGGAGAGCTTGAATTGAGTTGTTGATACGGAACGGACGATTATCGTGTCGTTGGCGGCGCAGGTTACAGTGGAGCCGCTGGATACGCCGTCTATTAGCATGTTAGTACCTGCGGTGAAGGAACAGGCACCTGCACAGATTAAGACGCGTTCTACCCCCCCTGTGGAGCGTTCGGGAAGGCGGTAACGGTCGCGGTGCCGGTGAAGTCTATCTGATTGCCTGCGGCGCCCCAGATGTCGGCGGTGGTGGCGTGACTCGCAACCGTGGCGCGGGCGAGGTTCAGGCGGACGCCTTCAAATAGTACGCGGTTCGGGGAGACGCGGATGGCCATGGGGATAGTATAAGGGGGAAAGTATAAAGTATAAAGGTGGTGGTGTGTATAATAATTTCAGACATCTCCCTCCGGCTGGAATTTTAGTTGGTATTGAGCAGGAGATTGAGATAGTTGTCGCGATTTTTAAACCGCACCTCCGCATTCTGCGTCGGAACGGTTTTGTGCTATACTGGCGATATGAATACACTGGCAATAAAGACCTCTTCGGTCGGCAAGAAGATATTTATAGAGCTTGACGCGAACAGGCTTGAGAGTCTCGCGTCGCATCTCGGTTTTTTTAACGCCGATTTTTTGAAGAGTGTTGACCGAGCTGAACGAGACTACCGAGCTGGCCGGGTACGCGAAGTTGGTTCTTTGAGCGAATTGCGCAAGAGAAAATAGTCTCGCAATAAATATGAGAGTTATTCTCACCGCAGAATTCGTGAGTCGCTACGATAATCTGTCGGAGAAGACTCAAATAAAGGCCGAAAAGCAAGAAAAGTATTTTCGAGAGAATCCATTTCATCCGTCTCTGCATACAGAAAAGCTTGAGCCGCATCGAAAAGAGGTGTGGAGCATACGAGTAGACAGGAGGTACCGCATCGCGTTTCGTTTTATTGATGGAGACACCGCGCTCTTTCTGACTGTCGGCCCGCATGACTGGATATACAAACTGAAGTTTTGACACAAAAATACATAGAACAGTCATGTGTAGTTATAAGCAGGCCGCTCGCCCCGGCGCAATCTATAGAGTATCGGCGTCAAACACTCGGTGTTGGACATGTACTGTCAGCACCACCAGGTCTTAATAACCCAGTGGTTCTTAAAACCACAGATTCAAAGATAGCGTTCAAAGGACTTTGGGTCCATCGCATGTTCGTAGGCGTGTTCTACTGTTACTTCGCCTTTGTGCACCAACTCGGCGAGCGAGCGGTCCATGTCTATCATACCCTCCTGCGAAGATGTCTGGATGACTGAACCGATTTCGTGCGTCCGCGCGTCGCGTATCAGGGTGCTTATCGCATTGTTGTTTATCAAAAGTTCGTAAGCCGGAATAAGCCCGCCTGAAATGCGCTGGACGAGCCGTTGGGAGAATATTCCGGCGAGCGAGCCGGCGAGCTGGACGCGGACTTGTCCCTGCTGTTCGGCCGGGAACATGTCAATGATGCGGTCAATTGTCTGCGCCGCGTTGTTGGTGTGGAGCGTGGAGAAAACAAGATGACCCGTCTCGGCGGCCGTTACGGCTGAAGAAATCGTCTCGTAATCGCGCATTTCTCCCACCATAATGACGTCCACATCTTCCCTGAAGGCAGACTGAAGGGCCGTATGAAAATCGAGCGTATCAATATGAACTTCCCGCTGATGGATGAGCGACTTTTTCGGAGTGAAGAGGTATTCCACAGGGTCTTCAATGGTGAGAATGTGTTCTGCGCGCGAGTCGTTGATGCGGTCAATCATAGCGGCGAGCGTGGTTGACTTGCCCTGCCCCACCGGCCCGACAACGAGAAAAAATCCCTGCTCGCGCTGGGTGAACACTTCAAGCACGGGCGGGAGATTAAGCTCTGCAAAAGTATGGATATCGCGAGGCACGAGCCGGAGCGCCAAAGAGGTCGTCCCTTGGGCTTTATAGCCATTAATGCGGAAACGCGCATCCGCTTTATGAGCATAGGAGAGGTCAATCGCCTGATTTTCTTGGAACGAGTTCCAGCGGTCCGGAGGGACTATGCTCTTCAGCATAGCCGAAGTTTCTTCGTCCGTGAATGCCTTATACTTGCTAATCGGAATCAGCGCGCCGGAGACGCGGAGCATCGGGGGGCCGAGGGCGGAGATATGGAGGTCCGAGCCGCCTTCTCTGACGACGAGCTCCAAAAGTTCTTCAAGGCGTTTGTCAACGGCCATAATATCAACGATTTTTATCGGCCGACTCAATCGTGTGCAATGTTTCGGCGAGAACCTCTGAGGGAATTGCCGACGCTTTTATGATGTAGCCGGCGACTGAAAGCTGTTTCGCCCTTTCAATATCGGAATCCTGTCCTTGATTTGAAAGGATGATAATTTTCGTATCTTTCGCCAGATGCTCTTTTCGTATCGTCTCAAGCGCTTCAAAACCGCCCATTCCGGGCATAATAAGGTCAAGCAGAATTGCATCCGGCATAACGGAATCTTTTTTCCGAAGTGCGGAGAGCAGGTCTTCGCCGCCGCTAAATACGCTTACTTCATGTCCGGCGTTCCTGAACTTGACCGCGTACAAGTCAAGCAGAAACCTGTCGTCGTCAACTATAAATATGCGGTATGCCATACGTCAATCAGTATAGTATATAAATAATCAAGCGGTTTCGTCTTCAGGGAAAAGTTCCCCTCCTAGAGTGTTGATTTCTTCAAACGGTATTTCACCGGCGGCGGCCTTCACGATGGCGTCCTCGCGCATCGTGAGCATTCCGCCGGAGCGCGCGGCGGCATAAATATTTTCTTGAACGGGCTCTGTGAGCACTACATGCTCAAGTTTTTTATCCATGCGCAATATTTCAAAGACTGCAGTGCGCCCGCGCGTCCCGTTCGGACATTCGGCCGTCGGGCTCGCATGATAGAACTCCTTAAAAGGAGGAAGGGCGTTTTTATATTTCTCCGGTACATCTGTAAATTCTCGCTCCAGGAGCAACTTGATGCTGTCTGTAACCTGAAACGGCTTGCCTGCTCCCGGACAAAGTTTCCGCACCAGGCGCTGACCGATGACTGCGACAAGAGTTGGAGCGATTAGAAACGGGTCAACGCCCATATCAATAAGGCGAGGTATGGCGCCAACCGCAGTATTGGTATGAATGGTTGAGAAAACAAGATGGCCGGTAAGCGCCGCTTGGACCGCGAGCACTGCGGTTTCCTTATCGCGAATTTCGCCGACCATGATAACGTCCGGGTCTTGGCGCAGTATGGAGCGCAGTCCGTTTGCGAAGGTGTAGTCAATCTCCGGACGCACCTGGCTCTGCGCAACGCCGGAAATCTCGTACTCAATAGGGTCCTCCAGCGAAACTACATTTGATTTTTCACGGTCAAGCTTGGATAACATCGCGAAGAGCGTCGTAGACTTGCCGCTTCCGGTAGGCCCGGCGATTAAAACGATGCCATAAGGCGCTTTTACTATATCGCTAATGACGGAAAGCTGAGAATCCGTAAGTCCGAGCGATTCCAGAGTTGCCGTCGTACCGGATTGGTCAAGGATGCGCATCACGACCTTCTCTCCGTATTCCGTCGGGAATGTGGACACGCGGAAGTCTATGTGGCGTTTTTCAACCGCGGCGGAAAAACGCCCGTCTTGCGGCTTTCTCTTTTCGTCAAGACGCAGTCTCGCGAGAATCTTTATGCGCGCGACGACAGCCTCATGCACCTTAGTCGGCAATTCCAGCGAAGTGTGCAAATCGCCGTCCATGCGGAAACGGACCCGCGTCTTCTCCGGAGACGGCTCAACGTGGATATCGGATGAACGTCCCTCAATGGCGTACCGCAGTATCGTTGAAACGATTTTTGTCACCGGCGCGTCTTCTTTCAGGTCTTCGCGCGGACCCGTAAGATTCAACGACTCATTCATATCCGCAGAGAGCTCTTCGTGCGGAGAAGATGTTCCCGCGTCAGGAGGTTTGGCGACCGTCTCATACTCAAAAAGAGCTTTCCCGACTTCGCCGGACAGGTTTTGATATGCGTCAATCACGCGGTCAAAGTCCTGTTTCGTAATGAGAAAAATCT
>JBBTWA010000077.1:0-1710 GCA_038063025.1 Patescibacteria group bacterium
TCGGCGATAACTATAAGATGATTGTAGTTAAAAAATTCGGCCATATGCTGGAAACTCCGAGCATCTTCAAGTACTAGCCGCGAGGCAGTGAAAATCTTGAAGTGCGGACAATCAGCAGGAAAGGCTCGTGCGCTTCAACGAGGAATTGTCCTCAAACAAGGAGATGAAAATGGAATATCTGATCGTGTATTACGCCTGTCCAGAAGGGCCGGATGGTAGGGAACCAGCCGAAGAATACAGACGGAGCATTGAATGTGAAAATGACGATGCCGCCAGAAAAGAAGCACTTCGTTATCCCAAAGCGCGTTTGTACAAACTCGTTCCACTTCCCTGATCTTTATTTTGAATTTTTCAAGAAGCAAAGCCCGGTTCGGCTTTGCTTCCCTCGTTGAAGCGCATGAGAATCCTCAGAGACTATACGCCGAACTCGACTCTCTTAATTGAGAACAACGAGATGATATAGTCCGACCTTTGTAGCGATACAGAGAAATGCTTGCAGCTACCAATAGCAGGCTAAATAACATAGGAGAATCGTCCTAAGGTAGCGTAATTCCTAGAAGACTGGGACCTTCTGTCGCAAGGCAGATTGCAAATTCCGCTATATGCGGGGAAGTCCGGTAGTATCTGGAGCTACTTGTACACGCAGGAACCGTACTAGCATTGTCTGGTAAATGGTATACTGCGCGTATGAGTAAAAATGCTTCCAGTGATTCCGATTCACATCGGAAGCCGGGCAATCCGCAGGAAACGTTGGAAGAAGTAGAAAAGTACTATTATTCTGGATTCTTTGCTGGCGAGATGTCCTGTTCGATCATCAAAGCCACAAATCACAATCCAGTTGGGCATTATTATTTTGCAGTTGATATCACTGTCTCGAATGCAGACAAGAATCTGCTACAGCGAGTCAACGAAGAAGTAATGCAAGGGAGTGGGATAATCACTCCGGTCAAGGGCGCGTTCAATCTAAGTGCGCGAGGTAAAAATCGCGTAGGGATTGTACTTGATTTTCTTGAACGGTATCCGATTATTGTAGGCGATCTCGCAAAGAGTCGTATCGCGCTTTTAAGAGAGGCACATACCTATCTTAAGATGCATCATGGCTCTCGCGAGCAAAGAGCAAAAATAGAAGTAATGGATAACATACGCAAGAAGCTACGAACAGTAAAAGAAACTGGAATAGCTCTTAAGTCGTACGCACAAGAACATACAAACAGAAATGCTATAGGGTATTTTCTGGCGGGAGTACTGGATGGTGAAGGCTCTTTCGGATTCAAAAAGAGCGGAAACTACCAGCAACCATTTCTAGCAGTAGCTATGAAAGATCGAAAGATCATCGAGCTCTTCAAAGAATTCCTTCAGTATGGAAAAGTCCGACTGCGTAACGACGGCATGTACCATTATGAAATTAACCACTCACAAGTACTTAGAAATATATGTTCGTTATTTCTTACGCAGTACCCGCTCAAACATGAACGGCAACGCGAACGAATGACGAAACTCCAACGGCTCCTCAACGACTACACGCGGAATCTCGCTATGAAGCGAGAATGATATAGTCTGAACTCTATGGCGACATAGAGAGTTTGACTCGCGTCAAACCGCTCCAAAATTATTGGAGCCAGTCCTCCACTGAGGACAAAAAAGTAACAGAATTGTGTCGGGTAAGTTCCGACGTGCACGAATGGTGTAATGACTGGGAAACTGTCTCGA
>JBBTWA010000078.1:0-2965 GCA_038063025.1 Patescibacteria group bacterium
CATCAAGCGCCGCACCTTTGGGCACAGCGAGTACGCTAGTTACCGACTCTTCGCCCGAGAGAGGTAGAAAGTTCATAATGCTCTTGCCCTTGGTCGCGCGCTTCCCTTCAGGTATTTCGTACATCTTGAGCTGATACACCTTCCCAAAATTGGTGAAATAGAGGAGGTCGCTGTGCGCGGAGGCGACGAGGAAATGCGTCACGATGTCCTCCTCTTTAGTCGCCATATCTACCACGCCAACGCCTCCGCGCTTTTGCACCTTGTATTCAGAGGGGTTCGTGCGTTTAACATATCCGCCTTGGGTGAGCACCAACATTGAGTCTTCGTCCGGCACGAGGTCTTCTGGAGATATATTCTGCACACCCCCTTTCACGATTCTCGTCCTGCGGTCGTCGCCGTATTTTTCTCCGAGTTCTACCAACTCTTTTTTTACAACGGCGAGAATATTCTTGGCCGACGAGAGAATTTCTTTGAGCTTCTTGATAAGTGCTTGTACTTCAGATAGCTCGTCTTCAATCTTCTTGCGCTCAAGTCCGGCGAGCTTGGAGAGACGCATTTCTAGAATCGCCGCCGCCTGAAGCTCAGAGAAGCCGAACTTCTTCTGAAGCGCGAGACTAGCGGCTGGAACATCTACCGCTTTTTTTATTATCGCGATAACTTCGTCAATGTGGTCAAGTGCCTTGGAGAGCCCAAGTAGAATATGCTCACGAGCTTGTGCTTCACGCAAGTCAAACTCGGTGCGGAGCTTCACTACTTCTCTACGATGCTCCACGAAATGCTCCAACATTCCAGAGAGCGAGAGCATCTCCGGTACGCCGTTTACGAGCGCGAGCATGTTGTAGTGAAAAGTGCTTTCTAGCTCGGTATGCTTGTATAAATTATTTAAAACTGCCTGCGGGTGCGCGGTGCCCTTAAGTTCTACGACGACGCGAATGTCAGGCCGTCCGTTTGCATCACCGGCAGATTCGTCTCGAAGGTCACGAATTCCCTCCAGTTTTTTCTCCTGCACGAGTTCAGCCATTCGAACAATTAGGTCGCTCTTGTTCACGCGATATGGGATTGAAGTGATGATAATTTTTGTATCCTTTTTCCCGTCATCAATAATCTCCGCTTCTCCTCGTACTACTACCGGCCCCTTCCCGCTGCCGTACGCATGTTTAATGTCAGTCTGGCCGAACGCGACTCCCCCGAGCGGGAAGTCTGGACCTTTTACGAATTCCAAAAGGTCGTTCGTTGTCGTGTCCGGATTGTCAATTAAATGAACAGCGGCATTAACGACTTCGCGAAGATTGTGCGGAGGGATGTTGGTCGCCATGCCGACAGCAATGCCGAGTGTTCCGTTTAGAAGAAGGTTCGGGAGCGCGGCCGGCAGTACTCTCGGCTCGTCGCGAGTCGCGTCGTAGTTTGGAATCCACGCAACAGTATCTTTATCAAGGTCATTTAAAAGTGCCTCCGCAATTCTAGAAATCTTCGCTTCTGTATAACGCATCGCCGCCGGACTATCGCCGTCTATGGAGCCGAAGTTGCCCTGTCCGAGAACCAGAGGATAGCGGTAGGAGAATTCCTGAGCCATCTTAGTCATAGAGTCATACACGGCGATGTCGCCGTGCGGGTGGTACTTACCGAGCACGTCGCCGACTACAAGCGCGGACTTGCGGAACTTTGCGCCGGGCAGAAGACCCAGCTCTTTCATTGCGTATAGAATCCTGCGGTGCACAGGCTTCAGCCCGTCACGCACGTCCGGCAGAGCGCGCGCAGTAATAACCGTCATCGCGTAGTCAATGTATGACTGACGCATTTCCGCGACTATCGGTTGATTAATAACATTGGCCGCTATCACCGGCACATCGGATTTTTGTTCTTTTGAAGCCATTATTTAAAAAGGTATGGTCGTCTGCTCGGCCTTCTTACTCTGGCGTGTTGAAGATGCCGTATCAATAATTTCTATGCGCGCCGGCATATCCTTATTTGTTTCAAGCCCCGCAGATGCGCCGGCCACCGCGCTTGTATTTGAACTTTCTTCAGTTACCACACTGTTCCCTTGACCGATACTGTCTGCAAACGACGTGTTCTTAAGTGCGAACGCTCCCGTCCCGACGGAGCTAACCAGCCAGACAAGCGCGATGAACGCCGTACCCGCAAAGGCGGCGCCGAATGCAACTCGCTTGCGAACATGGTGCGGCTTGCTCTTTATGTGTTCAATATGTTGAGAAACGGTTTTCATGGCGTTATAACTATTATACTCCCATCGCGCCCCACCAAATCCTTTTTCTTCAGAGTGAGCTTATCAACTTTTTCACTTCCGTTCCCTGCGGCCTTCAGAAAGGCTTCAAGAGACTTGGGTGCGCCGATACCAGACCAGTGCATAGGCACGATAATTTTTGGTTCAAGCGACACAGCAAGCTCGTGTGCCTTGGCTGGCGAGAGAACTCCGTCTCCGCCGATTGGCACAAAAAGAACATCTATATCGTCAATGCTCTCGCGCGCCTCGTGCGAGAGCTCTGTGTCAGCGAGCGCGCCGAGATGCACGAGAGTCATGTCCTCAAGTTGGACACTATATATAGTATTAACTGCCTGCTCCTGTCCTTTCGCGAGACCAAACTTGCTGTTAGAAAGAAAGCCCTGAATAACAACGCCTTGACGCTCGTACTCGCCGGGGCCTGTAACAGCAAAAGGCTTCTTATCTCCATACATTACCTCTTCTACTCCATTCATATCAGTGTGGTCGCGCGATACAAGCGCGATATCAGCGCCGAATCGCACGGCTGGCAATGTTCCGTTCTTGCTGATTGGGTCAAAGACGAGCGTCAAATCGCCGAACGTAACCTTGAAGCATTGCCCGCCGTGATGCGTGATAACCATTGCATATATTGTAGCATTTTTTAACTATATTTGCTATAGTATTCCTGTTGCGTGCTGGAGAAGTAGATGAGGGCTAACCTCCGCCACACTGCAGAAGTGTGAC
>JBBTWA010000079.1:0-5784 GCA_038063025.1 Patescibacteria group bacterium
AGCCACTCACGATGCCGAATACTCGCGCGCTTCGCATCGGCTATGGAATTTTAATCGGAGCCTTGTTTATCTGGTCTCCGAGCATCGGCTCTCTTCATTTCTCTCCCGAGCTTGCTCTAATCGCGGGCAACCTGTTTGCATTCATTGTTGGACAGAAGGGCAGATATACTCTCTCGCTCATAAAACGCAATCAGCTCGCGAGCCCCGTTAGAAATCCGATTTCTAACGGGGCGAGCGGTATTTATGAATATATTTTTCACAGCGATCGTAGGATACTTTTTAAGTCGGGACAGTATCTGGAATGGACGATAGGCGGAGTCCCGTATGATAATAGAGGGAACAGACGATTCTTCACCATCGCATCGGCACCTGAAGATGAAACAATCGCGCTTGCAACTCGTTTCTCGGACAATTCGAGCGCGTTTAAGAAGACGCTAGCGGAGCTGCCAGTCGGTGCTGTTATTCACGCCTCTTCGCTCGCTGGCGACTTTACGACGCCAAAAGATAAAAGAAAAAAACTTGCATTTCTAGCTGGAGGCATCGGCGTTACGCCCTTCGCGAGCATGGCGCGCCACAGCATCGCCTCTGGCGAATCACGCGACGCAGTGCTTTTATATTCAAGCAAAACAGAAAATGAAGTGGCATATAAAGACGTATTCACAAACGCCAGTCGTTGCGGCTGGCGCACAGTTTATCGTATAGGCGCCATAGACCCCGAGTTAATCAAAAGAGAAGTATCGGATTATTCTGAACGTATTTTCTATATCTCAGGCCCGCCCGGAATGGTAAACGCAATGAAGAGTATGTTAATTGGACTCGGCGTCTCGCGTTTCAATATAAAAACCGACTTCTTCCCCGGTCTCGCCTGACACACTGATGGTGTGGCAGGCCTCGCATAAAGAATTTGGCAAATTTGACTTGTCCGCATGTTATCAAAAGTATGCCACGACCGTGGTGAACTTTTGATATACGAACAATACGTCGTCAATAAATCCTAAGGTGATAAGATAAATATATGTGTTCTGAAAAGAAAAAATCCTTTGATCATATGATGAGACCTTCTGGCACTTCCTCTTTGTTGCGTGAAATGAAAATTTGGGATGTATTGTCTGCAAAATTAATACAGAAGTATAAACTTTGAAGATGAATGAGTTTTGGACAAATCAAACCTGTCCAGATTTTTTGTTAGCTAGAATAAGTCGCGGTTCACCATCGCCAAAGTAATTTTCCTTTCTTGATTCAACAACGAAACCGAGGGATTGATATAATTGAAGAGCCTTTTGATTCTCTGGATGAGTTACGAGGTCTATTCTTTTTACGTCTTTCAATTCTTTTAATAATCTCGTCAAGACTTCTCTCGCGACTCCTTGTCCTTGGAATTCTGGACTTATCACCAGACCGCTTACGTACACATGATCACTGGATTTGCGCTCATAAGAGAGGTTACCGACGACCACGTTATTTTTCTCTATCAGATAAACTTTGTTCGTTTGCAACTCTTCCGTCCAGTCACTTTTTTCTAACATTGGCGAATAAACATTTGTACCAGCGACGCTTTGTTCAAGTTTCAGTAACGTAGGAATATCGGTCACAGTGGCTTCTTTCAGCTGTACGGGCTCGTGCTCCTGATTCGTTATTGCCTCCATGCGTTCATTCTACCAAAACATTGTCTGAATTGAGTGATTTTGTTACTGTTCAGACACAGCCGGTATAGTTCAATGGTAGAACGAAGGACTCATAAGCCTTAAACAATGGTTCGATTCCATTTACCGGCACACACGACATTTTATTGAGATTTTGGTAGGATAGAAGAATTGCGGTCGTGGTGTAGCCCGGTTAACACGTCTCCCTGTCACGGAGAAGATCGTGGGTTCAAATCCCATCGACCGCGCAATTATGTTATAAAGTATACAGTATGCTCGGCTTCCATCATCTACGCTCGCGCGCTCTCATCTCTAAAGGCATTGAACCTTTCCCAGCCAGAGGCGCATGGAAGCGTTTTTTTGATTATTTAATGTACGGAGTTGGAATCTTCGCGCCCTTGGCGCTGGTCCCGCAGATTCTCCAGATTTATACGACCAAGAGTAGCGAGGGACTGTCTCTGCCGACGTGGCTCTTGTTTATCGCCGTCAATACGCTATGGGCGATTTACGGCGCGGTGCATAAGGACAAGCACATACTCTTCGCGAACGTCCTTATGGCGCTCTTCAACGCCGCAGTCGTCGCTGGCGTGCTGATGTATTGAAATGGAATAGAAAATAGCGTACGCTCGAGATTGTGTGCAGACACACATCTCGTATTTCCTCACTCGCCGGAGTAGTTCAGTGGCAGAACGCTTTCATGGTAAGAAAGAGGTCGAGAGTCCGATTCTCTCCTCCGGCTCACTATAAAATCAAATAACTCAACGAGTTGAGGCAATCGCTCCTGCAGTTCCGAGCCCTGTCCGCGCATTTCTCTTTTTGCCTTCCGGCGGATTCGCGAGGGGTATGCATGGAGCAGCAGGAGCGAGGGGCGTTTTGGGTTATACTGTCCACATGAATCCCTGGCTTTCTAATAGCATAGATTTTGCGAACCAACGAAATTATCTCGACGAGCTTTTTCATGTTTATCCAACAATACCCGAAGGTCTCCGGGCAATTGATGATGATTTGCGGCGTCGAATTGAAGAATCCTTTAATGAGCGAAACAACCTCGACTTAATCAACGCTCTATTGGAATTAGATCTTTTCCCCGTTAAAGACTCATATGTTGCATATCTCAGAAATGATCCGACTTCGATTGAGCGTAATCCTGCGACTGTTGATCGGCTGTGTGGTAGGCTATACGAACTTGGTTTAGACAAGATTTTTGAACGCTCCTCAGAGCCGAAAGAAACTAACAGACAGATGGGGCAGCGGTTTCGCGAATGGCTTAATAAAACGTCCTTAGGCGTGCAGCCAGTTAGAGAGGAAGAGTTTCTTGCCACAAAAGACAATGCAGTATTGGACGGCGGTGATGCAGAATTAAAGAATTTTGCTCGGACACACCTGAATTACACTCATGACAAGGGACTTGATTTAATTGCGCGATTTAACGGCAAATACATTATTGGCGAGGCAAAGTTTTTGACTGATTTTGGTGGACATCAAAAAGCTCAATTTAATGATGCTATTATAACATTGCGAACGAGAGGTGTCAAAGCCATCACTGTGGCTATATTGGATGGTGTTTTATACATCAGGGGTGGAAACAGCATGCATCGTTTGATAACAACTGCACCATTACGACGGCAAAATATAATGAGTAGCTTGGTGTTGCGTGAATTTTTGTATAGCATATGAAAATCGTCTACGACAACAAGAAGTCCGAGTTGGATATTCTCGAGAATACGTCGAGAGCGGATTTGCATGTTGTCTCCGGCGAAGGAGCAAAGAACAAACTCATCCACGCCGATAATCTTTCTGCCTTGAAAGCGCTACTCGACGATTACGCGAGGAGAATAGATCTGATTTACATTGACCCGCCATTCGCTACTAATGGCTATTTCAAAATCGGAGAGAAACGAACAAATACCATTAGCAACAGCAACGATGATGAAATTGCTTATAGCGATACTCTCATTGGCGCTGAATTTCTTGAATTCCTCCGTGAACGTCTTGTCTTTTTGCGAGAGTTGATGTCAGATAGAGCATCAATATATCTACATATTGACTACAAAATTGGGCATTATGTAAAACTCATCATGGATGAAGTGTTTGGTAGAGAGAATTTCAGAAATGACATTACTCGTATAAAATGCAACCCTAAAAATTTCCAACGCAAAGGTTATGGAAATATAAAAGACTTGATACTATTTTATTCAAAATCCACTAATCCAACTTGGAATCATCCGACGATGCCTCATTCTGAAGAAGAGGAGGGGAGACTCTTTAAGAAAGTTGATAAAGACGGTCGGAAATACACCACCATACCGCTCCACGCACCGGGAGAAACGACAAATGGAAATACTGGTAAGGAATGGAGAGGGGTCAAACCACCAAATGGACGACATTGGCGTAGCGATCCGGCGATTCTTGAGGAGCTTGATAAACAAGGGTTAATTGAATGGTCATCGACTGGAGTACCGCGCAAGAAAATATATCTTGATGAGAGTGATGGCAAAAAAATGCAAGATATTTGGGAATTCAAAGACCCGCAATATCCGAGTTATCCCACAGAAAAGAACTTGGATTTACTTAAATTCATAATTGCGGCATCGTCTGATGAAGATGACATAGTCCTCGATTGCTTTTGCGGCTCAGGTACAACACTTGCTGCAGCGCAAGAGTTGGGACGGCACTGGATAGGAATTGACGCATCAGACGCCGCGATTAGAGTGTCTAAAAAACGATTGGCCGAATTGCCTAAAAATCTTTTCTCCAGCAATTCCGACTTCGAGTTTCTTAAACAGACTGCCGCAAAAGATGAGTCAGTAGCATTTAAAAGGAATTCTTCTTCTCGCAATATGCATACGGTTCCAGCATAAAATGAATTACATTGTTTTACTTATCGTCGCCATTGTCGGTATCTCGCTCGAAGAAAGAAGTCGTGATAGTTTTACTATGTTCACTAATTTGCCGGAGTAGCTCAGTTGGTAAAGCAATTCATTCGTAATGAATAGGTCATCGGTTCGAGTGAAGTCGTAAAGACACTCCAGAATCAAAGACAAATCCCTTTCGTCGGTTTCAGAACGCGACAATAACCGTGAATTTTTGCGATTTCCCGGTGTTTTTCACGATTATAGTTGACATTTCAATGAATACGACTATACTAGAAGCATGGCCCGCACACTTCATACTTTAAGCCAGATCAAGTCGCTTCGTGAGCGATACTACAAAGTGCTACATGGAAAGGAGTCACTCATTAAGGTTATTAGCGAAGCAGAAATACCCGAGCACGTCTACAACTCAAATGCGATAGAGAATAGCACGCTCACGCTTGAAGAGACTGAGAAAATTCTGCTCCAGATTGACCTTGACCGCTTCGTGAGCGAACGAGAGCTTTTTGAAGCAAAGAATCTCGCGCGTGTCATGGAATATATTGAGACGAAGGCAAAAGAGGCGGAGCTCTCTCTGTCGCTTATGCTCTTCATGCACAAGATGCTCATCGCTAATATTCGCGACAACATTGCCGGAAGATTCCGCAAAGAAGGCGAGTGGGTGCATGTTGGCGCGCATATCGGCGCGGACCCAAAAGACGTTGAACGCCTGCTCACAGACATGCTCGCGGCGTATCATGGCGGGAAAGACGGCCATATTGTGGCGCGTCTCGCACGGCTGCATCTGACATTTGAAGGTATTCATCCGTTTTGTGACGGCAATGGCCGCATCGGCCGTGTTATAAACAATTACGAACTGAACCGGGAGGGGTATGTCCCGATAAATATCGCTTTCACAAATCGTGCGCGGTACTACGATGCGTTTAAGGAGTTTGAGCAAGGTGGAAGCACCAAGATTATGGAAGAGATCATCGGCCGCGCGCTCACAAGTAGCTATCATAAGCGCCTTGCGTATCTAGAAGGGAAGACGATTGTCACGGTCAAAGATTTCGCCAAACGGCACAAACTCTCACATTCAAACCTGCTCAACAAAGCGGGTCGTCAGACGATACCCGCCTTTCTCGAGAAGGGCGTATGGAAAATTGCAGCTGATACAGCGGCATAGCCATTGAGCGGCCAATACGTCTTTTATACTCCCAAATAACCGCCCGGAGCGAATGGCTCAACGCGTTGAGTTATTCGCGGCAGAGCGGAAATCGTGATAATTT
>JBBTWA010000080.1:0-3453 GCA_038063025.1 Patescibacteria group bacterium
GCTTCCAGACCGCCCGATTATACTCGCCGGCGGCGGTTGAATCAGGACCAAGAAATGCAAAGTCCATCATCACAACTTTTACCTTTCCAGCATCTACATAGTCTTTCACGATAAGCGGCAATGTCTCCGTCTCAAACCGCTTGCAGAATGGACACTGGAAATCGCTCCATACGGCGATAGTCACCGGCGCGCTCGCTTGGCCTATAAACGGATTTCCGTCTGTCTTTACATCTTTAATGTTCACCTTAGGCGCAGTGCCGGCCTGCGGTGAGCCTGTCGAATCCACTGGACGCGAACCGTTCCACATCACCGCACCCGCTATAAGCAATCCTGCAACTACAACCGCTACTGGTAAAAAATATTTGTTTATTTCATTGTTCATATAGTGGCAATAATAGCACATCTAAAAATAGCGCAATCGGGCTACTAAATACGCCACATTTCCGCGACCTTGACAAATGCACTACTCTGGTGGTATACTAAACGCAGGAAATTCAAGATTTTTAATTGCTTTATCTCACAGGAGACTGCAATGAAAAGAATTTGCACTTTGATTTTGATGTGCCTGTTCGTCTCGGTTTCTGCCATCGCGGCGGAAACCGAGGAAAAAGAGTTGGGCTTCTGGTTTGAAGCCCGTGTGGATTCAAAAAAATCTTCACAGATAGTCGGCTGGTACGAGCGCGAGCTCACCGATATGTTCGGCGTTTACGGACTTGTCAGCATGGAAAGTGACGACCGGTACCGGCAAGCGTATGCCGGACTGACGGTGAAGCCGTTGCCAACAACGGCGCCGTGGCTCCATCTCGGCATCGGCCTCGGCCGCGAGCGCGACGGTGAAGGAAGTGGTATTCGCAAAAACCTTTTTGTTTCAGTGGACGCAGAAAAAGTTGACTGCTTTGCCACTTACGAAACCGGGTACACCGGGCCTTGGCACCGGGTTAACTGCGTCTACCATCTCACCGACAAATGGTCAATCGGCTCGATGCAGGAAACCAATCTCGGCGCCGCACCACGCGCCGAGTATCACATCAAAAAAAATCTTACAGTCTGGAGCGCCCTGTTCCGCGACCGTGCAGTACTCGCCGTCAATTACTCGTTTTGACGGCGCAAAACAAAAGCCCTGCCTCGTGCAGGGCTTTTTTTATTCCAGCACGTTCCATGTGTCTAACGGTCGTTATCGACATGGAACACCAGCGTGGGCGCTGGAATTATCATGTTCGTTATAGTCTACGACCGTGAGAAATAACGAACACTGTGTTTATTGATACTGGATGTAGATTGGGACGGGGGTGAGTTTCAGCACTTCAGCTGGAGAAAGGAGACCGTCAGCGGGCGGTCTGACGTCGTTTTTATAAAAGAGTTTGATTCCTGTAAACTGCACCGGCTCCGGTGCGACGATTCTGTTATATGTCCCATACTTCTTCTCCTTCCCGCCGAAGCCGTCCATATCAATTACTATCTGGACTTCAGGTAATGGCTGAATATTTTTATAGTTAGTTACCATATTCTGTGTGAACCTGTGGACTATTAAAATCTTCGGTGGCAGATGATTTTCGCGGACTAGCTTTGTCAAGTATCGGACAGCGTAATTTATGTCATCCGCGTTAAACGTCCCGATAACAGTGCCGGGCTTCTCTCCATTTTTCATAGAAAACTCAGGGTCAATGGCTAGATGTACCTGTGGCATCTTCAAATACTTCTCTAGTTGTGGAAGTTCGTGTTGCAGATTGCTTAGTCCTACTTGCACATCCAGAAATACAATGCCATGAATCCTGTCCGCGAGATTGAGGGCACGGTCTATCTGGTCATCCGGCATTCGTAGAATATACTTCCCTTCTTTGCCGGCGCTCGCCTGCGCGACGACTGCTATGTAGTGTATAGCCGGTACTGCTGGCGTATCTGGGTCTGCTACTGTCCACATCTCTGTAGTACTTGCGAGCATCACGAGCATTTGTTCTGTTGGATACTCTCCGAGAACTCCCATACCTTTAGAATAAAAATTCCCATAATATGCAACAATGCGCTTGAATGGCAGAATGGCGTTCGCATTGGGATAGATGGTGCTTACCGGCCAGACAGATGGCGTGGTAGTAGAAGTCACTCTAGATGATGTCGTTGCGGTTGATGATGTCTCTGTAGTTGTCGCGATATGCGCTAATGCGAGCACGCGCGCGTTATAATCGGCTTTATCCAGCTCCGGCAGAGGAATAAAACGTTCTGTGATTCCAGAACGATATTCGCTTGAAGCGAGAGGAGAAAAGCCGAGTGTGTATACAATAGCGAGCACGGCGACACATATGTATGCGCCGTGTTTAATATTCTTTCGCATATGCATCGCAAATTCCTTTTATAAGGCCGGGACCAGAAAATATCATACCTGTAATAAGCTGAACGAGATCAGAACCGGCGCGAAACTTCTCCATTGCATCGTTCGGCGTGAAGATTCCGCCAACGCCGATGATGGTGAAGCGCGCGCCGTACGCCTCGCGCGTCTTGCGTATCAGCTCATTTGACAGTTCAAAACAAGGCTTACCGGATAGTCCTCCTCGCCACTCTCTCGGCGCATCTTCTGGGAAATCCAGCATTGAATATTTCTTATTCAAGTTGCCGATAACAACTCCATCGTAGCCGAACCTATCTATAATTTTAAGTAATTCATTGAATTCTCTCCATTCAAGATTTATCGGCATTTTTATGTAGCGCGGTTTGTCGCATGAAACTGTGGCGAGCTTCGTCAACAGTCGCGTGAGCAGTTCCGGCGTCGCGAATGTTTCTCCGCCAAACGTGTTCGGACAGGAGATGTTGATGGTGTAGTAATCCCCCGCTCCTTTTTCGTTCATAATCCTGAACGTCTCGTAATAATCCTTCAGGCCGGATTCTGCATCCCTCACTTTTTCATCATTCGTCTGTGCGATAGAAATTCCTACTACAAAACCGTTTGCGGTGTTTTTATGTGATAATCGCTCGGCAATTATTTTTGCGCCCTGATTTTTAAGCCCTTTCCAAACAACAAGGCTTTTATTCCTAATCAAGCGTGTGAGTCGCGGAGGCGCGTTCCCTTCGCATGGGCGTGCTGTTACAGAACCAACCTCTTCTCCACCAAATGAAATGCTCTGAAGAATTCGCGAAAGTCTTCCGTCTGTATCAAATCCGGCTGACAATAAAACGGGTCTTTCAAATTTGATGCCATCCACAACTTTTGGAATATCTTTGCCGCGATATCCCCACACGAGCGATATAAGCCAGCGCGCCGGAGGGAACGCTCCGAACATCTCGCCACAGAAGACCATAAAATCATGCATGAATTCCGGGTCGCATATAAAAAAAATCGGGCGCAATATTCTTTTGTAAAACATGGTCAAATCATAACAAATAAATCAAATGGTATCTTGTAGCATATGCCCGAGATTGACGATTCAAACGAGCCGTTAAGCGTGTTTACGCATTTTGTCG
>JBBTWA010000081.1:0-2374 GCA_038063025.1 Patescibacteria group bacterium
GGAGGTGGTGGTGGTGGTGGAGGAGGTGGTGGAGGTGGAGGAGGTGGTGGAGGTGGGGGTGGGGGTGGAGTTCCTGTAACAACAATATTTGCCGAGCATGTGGAGCCAAACCATTCAACGCCCTCTTTCACCATTCTCCATGCAAACGTGTACACACCAGGAGTAGCTGGCGCAGTGGCGTAACCAGAAAAACCAAACGCTCCTCCGGCAGGAAACGGATTTATAGGAAGTGCGACTCGTGCTGTTCCCCACGTCGTATTATCTTGAGGATGTTGCGAGCCGAGTTTATATCCAGCGGCAGTTGTCCAAATAGTACTACCAGTGTTAGTCACGTCAACTTGTGCAAAAAATGACTGCCCAGGAGTTACTGAGATAGGAACTGTACTAATCACGCAGGATGCATTGTTCACGGGTGCCGGTGGAGGCGGGGGCGGAGGCGCCAAACATCCTCCGGTATAGGTAACGGCATTTGTACAACTGTTTAGTGTCCACGTAGCCATCCCGACGATGTAGCCGGCAGGAATGCCGTAATCGGTTCCGCTTAGAGTACCGGCATACTCCGAACAAGCCACAGGAGTTTGTGGCACTTCTACCGGAATACATGCTGGGGCTCCGCTGTCGCCACCATCGCCTGCGTCACCGGCATCACCTCCATCGCCGCCATCTCCTCCACCGTCACCTCCATCACCACCGTCGCCACCACCATCTCCACCATCTCCACCGTCACCTCCTCCGTCCCCGCCATCACCACCGCCGTCACCTTCAGCAAATGCTGTAAGGGCGCCAAAAGAAAGTATCTCATCATAATGAATCACAAAGCCGCGCGAAAGCGCGAAAATCATAAGAATCATTACTATCGTGAATGTATATCTAAAATTCATTTATTTTCCAATTTCCGAAATACCTCTGACAGAGATATGCCGGAAAAGGGACCCGTTGGGCGGAACGTGCAAGCACGTTCCAAAACACCAACAGCTCCAAAGGTACAACTTTACTGCACCGCACCGCTTGCGTTCAGCTTGCAGGCTTCCCACTCCCGGGGAAAAATCCGCAGTCGCCTCATTCCACCGGAGTCCGCAGGTGACTCATAGTGCTGCGGAAATATTAGCTCCGTAATGAACCTTCGCGGGTCCTGACTGAAGTAGACCGTTCCGACACCATGTTGCTGGTCTATCTTTCCTGCCACTGCGTTTTTTTTCATCGTCGACGGGTCAAGAAAATTCACGATGATGGTGTCGTTCACGTCAGCGTGTGGGACTCCGCTACGACGAATCGGACCTCCAAGAGTGCGGGAGAAAGCATCAGTCGCGTACGCCTTAATGTCGGTGGCCTGTTTCGTCGGACGAATGTTCGCTGCGTCGATGAGGACCTTGGCTCGTTCGTACAAGTCTGGCCTCGACATTTTTAGCAACCCAAGCGACCACGTATGTGCAGCCAAAGAATATCCGGCCGGACACGCGCTCGCTGTGAACAAGTCCGGGCTCGTTGCCGTCGTAATAATGAGCCGGCTCCGCTTTGGTATGGAAGGATTAAGGCACATGGTAGAACCAAGCTGGTCCTTACCAATGACCTTGTCTTCATACTCCAGCACCGTCTCGCCCTTCAAACAAGTTCTGTGCCACGAGCCGAACGCAGACCCATTTGCAGTAGTGATGGCGAGTGAGTTGTCCCGTGTGAACATCTCGTCTCGGCACGGAACGACTTTGTAACGGTCGTCGTTCTCTATCGCAGCAGCTGCACCCTCGCAGCCCTCGAAGGGCAAGTAAGGACGCGTAGCTTTCATCTGCTTGATCAGAACGTCACACGATACCCGCATCTCGCGACGCGCAAGCACCGGGTCCCTGAGCAGGGCAACGAACTGGGCTTTCGTACGTGGCTTGTAATGCCGAGCGTACCCATGCCCGTCGTTATTGAACTTTCTGGATGGCTGAAACTCAACGAGCTTCGAAATGTCAACTGCGACCGTCGTTTCGCTTGTTGTTGACAAGATAGCGGTCGCGGCCATCGCGGCATTGACCCTATCCAAGTCGGTGCGGACTGAAGTGTCGACCACCGGCTCGTTTAACTTATACCCGAAGGTTTCGGGAGCAGTTTTTGCTTCTTGCTGCTTGGGCGCGATTTGGGCGCACCCAATAAAGCCTAGCGCCGCGATCGCGAGCGCCAGTACTGCTGACATTCTGTTCATCGTGTTTCTCCTGGCAATGCCGCGCGGTGGCGGCGTTAAAAAGAACTGCTATCCTCTCCCCGCGTTGTTTTGCAGAGAGTCAGCTGACGTCCAATTAGTTGGATATCAAGTGACTTTCAACAAGCTCTGCAGTCACGACAAAACGGTCCTCTTTCGCACCAAAAGAGTTACAGGTAACAAGCGTAAGAA
>JBBTWA010000082.1:0-1704 GCA_038063025.1 Patescibacteria group bacterium
GCGCTCGCAGTAAAAAATAAATCAAAAGTCGCGTTTTCGGCGCAGGACGTATCCGCCACCTCCGGCGGCGCGCAGACCGGAGAGATAACTGCGCAGGCATATTCCGCCGTCGGTGCGGCTTATGCGATTATCGGGCACTCCGAGCGCAGGGCCGCAGGCGATACGGACGCCGTCATCGCCGAGAAGCTTTCTCACGCGCTCGCGAGCGGACTTATTCCAATCCTCTGTATCGGCGAGAGCGAACGCGACCTTGAAGGCCGTTATCTCGCGGTCTTGCGCGAAGAGCTGACGAGGGCGATAGAGCCGCTATCGCCGAAAGAGCGCGCGAAGGTCATCGTCGCATACGAGCCGTTATGGGCGATAGGGAAGGACGCCGAACATTCAATCGGGCAGAACGACCTTGCAGAAATGATTCTATATATCCGCAAGGTGCTCGCGGAACTTTTGCCGGGGAAGAGCTCCCGGAACTCTCTGGTGCTTTACGGAGGCTCGGTTGAACCGAGCAATATACGCGGCCTCGCGGGAGCGTCTGGCGTTGACGGGTTCTTAATAGGACACGCGTCCGTAGACCCGCGCACATTCTCTATGTTGGTGAAGCAGTTATCCTGACGATGCGAAGCGTCCGCGAAATAAAAGTTTTTGAAAACATCCCGATACTGGTGCGCGCGGCGCTGAACGCGCCGGTGGAGAACGGGAAAGTCGTAAACGATTACCGGTTGCGCCGCGCGCTTCCGACTATCCGCTTCCTGGCCGAGCGCGGCGCGCGCGTCGTGCTTATAGGCCATCTCGGGAACAAAGGCACGGAGACGCTTAAAACTGTCGCAGAAGCGCTCGGCGCTCTGACAAGAGGGGTCTCGTTTCTTGACGAGACAGTCGGCGCGCGGGCGCGCGGCGCAGTCCGCGACCTAGCTCCCGGAAACATTCTCGTTCTTGAAAATTTACGGCGCAATCGCGGAGAAACGACGAATGATGCGGCCTTCGCCAAAGAATTGGCATCCCTCGCCGACATATTCGTTCAAGACTGTTTTGACACATGCCACCGTCCTCACGCTTCTATCGTCGGCGTCCCAAAACTTCTGCCGTCATATGCCGGATTTCTTCTTGAAGAAGAAATCCGGGAACTCTCACGCGCTCGTTCGCCGAAACGGTCGTCGCTCGCGGTTATAGGCGGGACGAAGTTCAGTACAAAGGAAGCGGTGCTTACAGAACTTTTGAAGACCTACGGCCATGTATTTGTCGGAGGGGCTCTGGCGAATGGTTTTTTAAAAGCTTCGGGGCAAGAGGTCGGCAAATCGCTTGTATCAGATGCCGACGAAGGGTCTATAAAGAAACTTTTATCCAATCCGAAACTAATATTGCCTGTTGATTCGGTTGTGGTAAACGGAGCGATTGTTGACCACGGACTAGGCACCGTAGAAGCCCTCGCCGAACTTGCCGTGAGAGCAAAAAGTATTCTTTGGAATGGCCCTCTTGGAAAGTACGAAGACGGATTCACCGACGCGACAGACGGTTTTGCGCGCGCGGTGGCAAATTCTAAAGCGTGTTCGGTAGTCGGAGGCGGCGACACCGTCGCCGCCGTTGAAAGACTCGGCCTCTTACCGCATTTCTCGTTCGTCTCCACCGGCGGCGGCGCCATGCTCCAATTCCTCGCCAACGGCACCCTCCCCGGCATCACGGCGCTCGAGAACTAGAACCAATTTCAAA
>JBBTWA010000083.1:0-2394 GCA_038063025.1 Patescibacteria group bacterium
TGGAAAACTCTTCAAAAAGGTCGCGCGTACGGCTGTATAAGTGCGGATGGAACGCGACATACACCTTACCGCAAGGCGTCGCCTTGCGGAGATTCGCCCGTAGTGCTTTAAGCGTTTCTTTTATAGCAGTCGGGTGGTGGGCATAGTCGTCGTATACGTCTGCGCCGTTCGCAGTTTTTCCTTTATACTCAAACCGGCGCCACGTGCCTTGAAATGACGCGAGTGATTCTGAAATTACAGAATCAGAAATTGTCGGGAGCACCGCACGCGCGGCCGCTGCGGCCGCGCGTGCGTTCTGCCGATTAAATTCTCCCGGCAAAAGGAGCTCGTAACTTGGTTCTTTTGTGTAGTCAACTATTTTTGCCTTCGCATTTGCGAGAAGAGGTGCAATATTCTTGTCACTTGGATTCGTGACGATAAACCCGTCTGCCGGCGCTTTCTCAATCGCCTTTTTGAACGTCTCTTGGAGTGCTGAGAGTGATGGGAAAAAATCAGTATGGTCCCATTCAAGATTTGTTATCATCAGAATCTGCGGCGATAGCTCGAGCAAATGGTCTTTATATTCGCACGCCTCAACCACAAAAAGATCAGAGTCGCCGTGCAAATAGTTTGACCCGAAGTCTTTCACGATTGAGCCGATAACTGCCGTTGGCGATACTCCCGCGTCTTTCAATATCTTCGCGAGCATGCCGGTTGTGGTCGTCTTCCCATGCGTCCCTGCAATAGCCACTGTTTTTTTACTTTTTGATACTTCTCCCAGCATTTCAAAATAGGAGAATTGTGGGATGCTACGACGAACCGCTTCTGTACGTTCTACGTTGTCGGAGTGCGCCGCATCGGTGTGTACGATCAGCTCTGCGTCCTGCGGGATATTTTCTGCGTTGTAGCCGATTACCACTGGGATTCCGAGCTTTTCTACGGCATTAAGAGTTGGAAACCGCGCGTTGTCCGAACCGGTCACACGAACACCTTCGCGAAATAGCATCTGTGCAAGTGCAGACATCCCGACACCAGCAATCCCAATAAAATGTATTTTCTTCTTTTCATCCATACCGCTAATCTAGCACTTCAATGATATAAGAGGCATCCGGGAGCAGTTCCGTCACATGCGCTCTAAATTGCGGCGTGTCGTGACTAACTAGTAGTCTAAGCTTGCCGTCAGCAACCTCCCGCGGCCACAACTGTTTCTTCACGCGCTGCGCAACCGCTTCTGCAGGGTCAAAAAACGGTATATCACCGAGCACCTCGCGGAAAGATGTGAGCGCTAGCGGGTAATGCGTGCAGGCGAGGATGATAACGCCGTATTTCTTCATGTCATAGGGAGCGAATGCGCCAGCAATCAGTAATTTTTTGTCCATTGAAGAAACGTCGAATTCAATTGCGCCCGCGAGTTTAGGAATGGCAACGATGTCAATCTTGATGCCGAGCATCTGGAATGCGTTTTGGTAGAGTTCAGAGAATATGGTTGCGGGTGTTGCCGCAAGCAGAATGGGCTTTCTAAAATCCTTAAAATAGCTCACGGTCGGCCCGACCATTTCAATAAGGTTCTGCTGTGCGAGGCCGAGCGCATCAAAGAGCGATATCGCGAGTGAGGCCGAGACACTGTTGCAGGCCGAGACGACGCTCGTCGCGCCGCGCGCCTGAAGGACGCGAATATCGTTTACAGTGAGCCGCGAGAGCTCCTCGCGCGGCTTCTCGCCGTATGGCGCGTTTTTAATATCGCCGAAGTAGAGAATATCGGCAGACGGCATCTCTTCTCGTATCGCCTTCAGCACCGTCAATCCTCCGCTCCCCGAATCAAAGATTCCGATCATACAAAATATGCTGTCATAAACATAGCAACCGCAATGCCGATGATTCCGCCAATGAGTATTTCAAAAAACGAATGGCCACTAAAAGCGAGCAGTCGTTCTTCTGCAACAATTCTCTGTAACGAGGAGTCCTTACTTTGCACAAAATATTCGTTAAAGAGTACTTGTCGTTTCTTATCTTCGAGTAACCCGTAGAGTATGAGCAAAGAAATAATCGCACCGAACCCGAACAATAGATTTGTTCCATCATATTTCCAGATTGTGTATAGAGCGCTCGTGAGTGCCGCGGTATGGCTACTCGGGAAACCTCCTAGCCAAAAGGCCGGCCAAGAAAATGATATGGCGTGAGAATTACTTCTGGAATAAAACCAAACCGTCTTTATGACCTGGGTTACCGCGACAGCAACAATCGAAACAACAACTATGTTCATAGTTTCTGTACAAGCGCGTTGAACTGGTCGCCGCGGTCAAATTCGTTCTTGAACATGCCGAATGAGGTGAACGCGGGAGAAAAAAGAATGATGTTACCGGCTTCTGCATGCGCGAACGCGTCTTCTACAGCCGACGCGAGCGCGTTGTAGAC
>JBBTWA010000084.1:0-29994 GCA_038063025.1 Patescibacteria group bacterium
GCCAACGGCACCCTCCCCGGCATCACGGCGCTCGAGAACTAGAACCAATTTCAAACATTTTCTGGTCTGCCGGCGAATGGGTTTTGAAATTGGTTTTATCCGAGTGCCTGACGAAGTTTTTCTGCGTTGCCGGCGAGGTCGCTTTTATCGCCAACAGCTTCATCGCTCGGGAAGACCCAGATATGCGCGTGCTCCACTTCGTCGCCGATTATTTTTGAGAGGATCCAATCGGTACCGAACGCTTTCTGCTCGGCTTTCGCAATCTTCTTTACCACTTCAAAATACTCGCCGATGTTTTCTATGTCCCAGACCCAGCGATAGTGGGACTTAGGGATAATCTGCGCGTGTCCCGGAGCCTGCGGGTGAATATCCAGAAAGGCGAGAAAATTTTCATCCTCATATATCTTCGTCGCAGGAATCTCACCGCTGACAATTTTGCAGAAAATACAGCTTGTCCCGATGGAACTAGAGGGGCTTTCCATATGCAAACAGTATACAATGTTCATCACATGTTTCCACTGCACGAACCACTCACTGATTCACTGCGCGAAGAATTGTCGGCGTATGACGACTTAACCGCGGCGCTTCTCGCGCGCCGCGGTATCGCGACAAAAGAAGACGCGGAGAAGTTCCTCAATCCTTCTTACGACCTGCACCTTCACGATCCATTTTTGATGACAGATATGAAGAAGGCGTCGCGAAGACTCGCTGATGCAATATTGTCGGGAGAAAAAATCGCAGTGTGGAGCGACTACGACTGCGACGGTATTCCGGGCGCCGTGCTGATGCATGACTTCTTGAAAAAAGCCGGCGCGAATTTTGAAAATTATATTCCGCACCGCCACGACGAGGGATATGGAATGAATGTTGACGGCATAGAAAAACTTGCAAATAGTGGCATGAAACTAATTGTAACAGTAGACTCTGGCATTACTGATGTTGGGCCGGTCGCGCGCGCGAACGAGCTCGGTATGGAAGTTATTATTACAGACCATCACTTGCCTGCCCTGAGCGAAGTCGAAGGGCCGAAAGAAAAACTACCAGATGCATTCGCGATTCTGAATCCGAACGCACGCGCCGACGAGACATATCCGTTCAAGAGTCTTTGCGGTTCGGGCGTCGCATGGAAATTAATCTGTGCCGTTCTTAAAATTGAGCCCAAAATAAGAGAGAAAGTTCCCGATGGCTGGGAGAAGTGGCTCCTAGACATGGTCGGGCTCGCCACCATCGCAGATATGGTGTCGCTTGTCGGCGAAAACCGCGTCCTCGCCACCTATGGGCTACTCGTGATGCGGAAATCACCAAGAATCGGTCTGCAAAAACTGTGTCGTGGAATGCGTGCGGAACAAAGAGCGATTACCGAAGACGATGTTGGTTTTATGATTGCTCCTAGAGTGAACGCCGCGAGCAGGATGGGCGACGCGCGCGATGCATTTCGTTTATTCACAACGACAGACGAAGACGAGGCAGACACTCTTGCAAAAAAATTAGAAAAAGCGAACAGAAGCAGAAAAGCAGAAGCTGGTGCGATTACGCGCGCCGTGCACACGCGCATCAAAGAGCGCGGAGACGTGCGTAGCATTATCGCTCTCGGCGACCCCGAGTGGCGGCCGGCGTTACTAGGTCTTGTCGCAGGCAATATTGCAGATGAATTTGAACGACCCGTGTTCCTCTGGGGGAGAGAAGGCCTGCCTGCCGGCAGGCAGGGAACAGGAAAATTGAAAGGTTCGTTTAGAAGCGGCGGTTCCACGCAGGTTATGGAGCTTATCCGCACTACTGAAAATATGTTTGCACAATTCGGCGGACACTCTGCCGCCGGCGGTTTCACTCTGATTGACACTGAAGTATTTTTCCTCGAGGACCGCCTCGTTGAAGCGCATGCAAAATTGGTGAATGAAAAAATAGAAGACGACTTTTCATCACATGCCGATGCGATTCTCACTCCGGAAGAAATAAATAAATCTTATTTAACGCGAGTTGAGAAGCTCGCCCCCTTCGGCATAGCTAACTCTAAACCCGTGTTTCTGCTCCGCTCTGCGCTTATTCAAAACATTTCACGATTCGGTAAAGCAGAAGAACACCTGAAGTTAAAAATCGCGGTGAATGAAAATGAAAACATTGATGCCGTCACTTTTTTCGTCAAAGGTCCCCTCAAGCGCGTCGCGAGTACGCTCGCGCGCGGAAGTTCGGTGAACATTCTCGCGCACCTAGAGCGCGACACCTTCTCCCTCTCTTCTCCCGTCCGCCTGCGCCTCTTGGATATCAGACCTGTGTGAAAACGAAACCGCCCCGCCAGAAATCGACGATGTCGACTCCGACAGGACGGTGGATTGATGTGGTCTCACTACCCAGGTCTAGCGAGAGTCCGCGATATCTGCGGCCAGTTGTGACCGTGCCATATTGCCGCCACAGCGCACTGGAGTTCTCGGCCGTTTGGCATTGATTTCCTGCAACAGCTCGAAAAGGAAGTCTTGCGCAACCTTCAACCTCTCTTTCGATACTTTCTTACCAGCAACCGCGTCCTCCATGGTCTGCTTGGCTTTCTGGACCCGATTGGTGTCTTCAAAACAAGCAAAATTCGTCATGATTTGTTCTCCTTCTCAAGGATTAACCAACTCCGTGGTCACACTACTATTGATCGTTACGAAAGTCAAACTTCACGTATAGTACCTACATGCGTTTTACTGTTCACGCTGATGACCCTATTTTAACACGGCCGTATAATTATTGCGTCAGTCTCCAGCAGGGAGCTTGAAATGTTCGCGAAGGTGTCGGTCATTTTCTATCTGGTCTACTACCATGTACAGAACTGCATTGCCGATCTTCAGCTCGGCCTTAATGAGCGCAAGAATCTCTTCGCAGTCGTGCGGATATACCCATACGCTACTTTGTAGCTTTTTAAATCCGTATGTGTGCATATAGCCGCGGAGCCTATCGCGGATACGACGACGTTTCTCTGGTATGTCGAAGACTACCACGCGCCACTCTCCATCCCATCGTTTGTTCTTGGAGCGAAATACATGCTCTTGTAATCCTTCTCCGAGAAGAAAGAGGCGGCCCTTGTTTGTTATGCGGGCATACCATCTCCCCTCACGCTGTACGAAAGTAACCAGCTCCTTATTTTTCAATCTGGTAAGCGCCCGTTTGTTCCGAAATAGATACCGACTATCCCTCTTCCCCGGAATATACCGGAATAACTGCAGGGCGTTCGGCGCCATTGTGGCGGTGAGCAGGATGCCTGTGCCTAGTGCGGCAAGAAGAAGTCCAGTTTTTAACTTCCTCTTCCTACGCTTTTTTCGTGCCACAATTTCAACAATACCCATACTCTCATACTACATTCCACGTCAGTAGGAAATTGATGTTATCCCCATTTTTATACGACCGTGTATAAATGGGGTTAAAGAAATGGTACGAGACTGACCTAAATAGTGAGGCGAAAAGGAGTATAATAGTGGTGTTATGCGATTTACGATACATGCCGACGGGGGGGCGAGGGGGAATCCGGGGCCGAGCGGGGCCGGCGCGGTAATCCGCGACGAATTCGGTGTAATTGTTGCGAGCGTGTCAAAATTTCTGGACCATCAGACCAACAACTTCGCGGAATATGAGGCGGTCATCCTCGCATTTGAGGCTCTCACAAAACTCGTTCCATCAGCCGAGCGCGAAACGACGGAGGTCACAGTGAAGTTGGACAGTGAGCTTATAGTGAAGCAGATGAATGGTCTGTATAAGGTGCGACACCCTGTTTTACGAGAACAGAAAGCGCGTCTCGCACAGGTCGCCGCGGCTTTCTGCACAGTCTCTTTCACCCACGTCCCGCGCGAAGAAAACTCCGACGCCGACGCCCTCGCGAACGAAGCGATGGATCGTGGTGAGTAGTAGTCCTATGAACAAAGCACAAAGGGCGACGCAAGAATACCATAAAGAATTTTTCAAAAAGGCAAAACTTTTTGAAAAAGGAACGTGGATCGCCGAAAGTGAAGACGATTTATTAAAACTCGTCGAAGAATACTTCGGGAAAAAGAAAAACGTTCAGGTACTGGACTTAGGGTGCGGAGTTGGTAGGAACGCAATACCGATTGCTAAAATCATCGGTCCGAACGGCGGTAAAGTTACTTGTGTAGACGTTCTTGATATTGCTATAGAGAAACTTAAAGAAAATTCTGAAAAACATGGCGTCTCGGATTATATTGAAACTGAAGTTAGAGAAGTTGAAAAATTTTCTATAAAAAAGAACTGTTTCGATCTGATCCTTTCTTTTAGTGTTTTGGAGCACGGAGTGAGCGATGAAAATGCGTTTTTTAGGGTGGTGCGTGATATACGCGAAGGTACGAAAAAGGATGGCTTCAACTACTTAGGGATTACAACTAATTTAGAAGAACTTGACGCAAAAACTCTCGAGAAGTTATCGAAAGATATTGTCTACGACGCTTCTTATGATGAGGCACTGTCTGACTTAAAAGATGTTTACAAAGACTGGGAAATTATCTCCACGGAAAAATCATTCTACAAAGAAGAATACGTGAAAAATGGAAAAATGATAATTTGGCAAAGCGACTTTTTGACATTCGTGGCCAGGAATAGCGACGCCGATGCCCTCGCCAATGCCGCCATGGACCGTGGTGCATGAGCATATTGCTTTCTGTTACTTCGGGATTTGTGGGCGGGGTGTTTGTAAGGTCGTTAGTTTCCGGTTGGGAGCCAGTTGTGTTTTTTATTTTATCGGCGGGGATTATCGGTGTGTTTTGGTATTTCAAGAGACATATTTTCTACACGCTCGCCATTGTGTTTTGTATTAGCGCCACGCTCGGCGCATGGCGCTCGGCGATTTCTGACACTCCATTACCTGATGCATTCGTACAAGACCTGAAACATCGAGTTCAATATGAGGGAGTTGTCGTCGCTGACCCTGATGTTCGCGAGAAGAATCAGCGCATCGCACTAGAGGTGTACAAGGGTGACGAGAAGGTTGGTGCGCTCGCAGTGATGCCACTCAAGAATCATGTCGCTGTCGGCGACCGTGTTCGCGTCTACGGCACTTTATCTTTACCGCAAGCTTTTGAAACAGAAAATGAAAGAACATTTCGTTATGACAAATATTTGGAGGCTCGCGGTATCCGCTTTCTCATCCAGTTCGGTTCTATTTATACGATTACACCGGCACCTTGGTATTCAGTCTCTGCCGCGCTCGCGCGCGTGAAGCACTCATTTCTGGATGGTCTTGACCGTGCGCTACCGGAGCCCTCTTCAGCGCTCGCGGGCGGTATTGTCATAGGAGGGAAGACGGGGCTCGGAACAGATTTACACAATGCCTTTATTCGGAGCGGTCTTGTGCAGATAATAGTCCTCTCGGGGTACAATGTGATGATTGTTGCCGAGTGGGTGATGGCCTTTTTCTCACTCTGGCGGATACCCCGCCGGCTCCAGTTCTTCGCCGGCGGGGTGGGGCTTCTGTTTTTTGTCGGGGTTGCCGGCATCTCGGCCACGGCAGTGCGCGCCGCTATTATGGCGGTCATCGCGCTCTACGCGCGGGCAACTGGGAAGAGTTATGCCGCGAGCCGCGCGCTACTTTTCACAGTCCTTGTGATGCTCCTCTGGAACCCTCTCTATCTCGTCTTTGACCCCGGCTTCGGCCTCTCGGTCGTGGCGACAGCCGGTATTATCTGGCTCGCGCCGATTATCGAGCGCGGCCTGTCGCGTTTTCAGAGAGTGAGCCAAGTGCAGCGACATCCTGTTGCGCCTTCAGGTGCAACGGGTTTGAGCGAAACGCTCTCTGAAAATGTGGCCGGCCGCGCGTTCGGCTTCTGGACTAACGCCGTGGCGACCACTCTCGCGGCACAGATTTCAGTGTTACCGCTTCTTCTCTACAATATGGGGCTCTTCTCTCTCGTCGCACTGCCGGCAAATCTGCTCGTCAATGCATTCATACCTCTCGCGATGGCCGCTGCAGCTATTGCCGGAGTGGTCGGCATGGTACTCGGGTCCGTTCTCCCCGTCGTTACAACAGTCGTGGGAATTCCTGCCCACATCCTCATGAGTTACATAATATTCGTGGCGCAGAAGAGTGCGTCTCTCCCATTTGCAGCATTCACGATTGAACGATTCTCATTCGTTCTTGTACTGCTCGCGTATGCTCTTCTTATTTATTTCGCGTCATCAAAACGTTTTTCAACTACCGACCAATTCAAGTTCGCGAAAAAAGCATCTACGTAATTCTTCTTCTCCGACGGCAAATAGTCCACCATATAGGCGTGCTCCCAGAGGTCTAGTGCGAGCAGTATCGGCAGTCCGGCCAACTGTCCTACCTCATGGTCGCTGACAAATGTCGTGTGAATAGTACTTGCAGTGAGCGAAGTCGAACTGTCCGAGTCTTTATACACAACTACCCAGCCGATGCCTCTCGTTCCCGCGACCTCGCGTATGTGTCCCTCCAGCCCATTCTCGCAATATTTCTCTTTAATCGCTTTTTCAAGTGAACTGTCGGTCGTGAGGGACGTTAAGCGTCCCTCAAATTGCTCAAAATAAAGTTCATGCAGGCGCATGCCGTTAAATTCAAACGCGAAACGCCTGCGCAGTTCTGCGATGACATATGGGTCGGTCCCACTCTCTTTCAACTTCTGTATCTGTTCCATTATTAAATTCACATGCTTCACATAGCCCTCATATAATGCAAGATGCACTTTAATTTGTTTTTCTGACAGTCCGGTTAACGCTGGCAGGTTAAAAGTTTTTACTATGTAAGTCATAGAGAAACACTATACCATCCACTCCCAATATTTTTATTTATATCGCCCCAGATTTCTTGAGTGCGGCGAAGGCGTCGTTCCTTTTGATAGTTTCCAAACCTTATTTAGGATGCTTCCTGATGTTCAGTAACAAGTAGGAATCGCCAACAATCTGAAAGTAGAACCTGATATTGTCTGTTACTCTCGCCTGCCATACGTCATCAGTGCCTCCGTATTTCTTTGCGCGAAGCGATGGGTGACGAATATTTTTTCGGAGGTATTCTGTTTGTTTATAAAAAGCTTCTTGAATTTCTATCGGGAACGTCCTGATTGCACGCGTTATATTTTTCGTATGTTCCAGCCTCATGCGCCGATCGATTCAATAGATGCGCGTAATTCTTCAACCGTATTAAACGGACCATAGACTCGACCTTCTTCAACATCTTTTAAGCTCGCTTGTAGCCACTTTGGCAGTTTTTTTATATTTTTTCTTGGCGTGCTGACCGGACGTGATGGATGCTCCACGAGAGAACGCACCTCGCGCACCTCGCGAAGCACTTCCATAAGCAATCTGTCCGTTCTGTTTTGTATTGCTGTTGCCATTTTGCGATTATACCACCAATTTCTAAATCGCCCCCGCTTTCTTCAGTGCTGCAAAAGCGCCGTTTTTCTTAATAGTCTTGAGACCTTTTACTGAAACGTCTACGATAACAGTCTTACCGAGTTCGGCGACATAGATACGGCGCTTATGGAGATTGGCCTTTCTGCGGACTTTGCCGGTCGGATTGAATTGAGTCGCGCGGGTGCGGTTAGAATACCGCCCGCCGATTTGCGTGCTCTTACCGGTAATTTCACATTGTCTCGCCATAGTCGTCGCATGTTAACATTAAGATTCTAAACCGGCAAACATGGATATTCTTTTTCTTATAATCCTTATCGTCTCTATCATAGCACACGAAGTGGCGCACGGCTACGCCGCCAACTCGCTCGGCGACCCGACCGCGCGTCTCGCCGGTCGTCTTACACTCAATCCGTTTCCGCATATTGACCTAATGGGTTCTATCGTCCTACCGGCCATACTTGTTTTTACACATTCACCAATACTCTTCGGCTGGGCGAAGCCGGTACCATATAATCCGTACAATCTTAAAAACCATCGTTGGGGAGAAACGTTTGTTGCTCTTGCCGGTGTCGCGACGAATATCCTGCTCGCCGTCATTTTCGGGCTTGTCGTACGTTACGGTTTGGTAATCGGACTAGATGCAACAGCAGTCTCTGTGGCTAAAATTACTGCTTTCGTAAATCTCTTTCTCGGCATGTTTAATCTCATCCCGTTTCCTCCTCTTGACGGTTTCACCGCACTGCGTTCGGCACTGCCATGGCATCTTGCCGCCGGACTGAATAGATTTGAACATAAAGTGCGTACGATGGGAGTTATGTCGCTCATATTGTTCCTTATCGTTTTTTCATTTGTTTTTGCCGCTCCGTTTTATAGCCTCGTTGTTTGGCTTTTTAGCCTTCTCACGGGCAGTGGCATATAAAAAGGAGCCTTTGCAGACCCCTTTCAAATCACCCTCTCCTCGATGGTAAAACTAAACCTGACAGGGTGCTTAGTGAGAAATTTGTCTAAACACAATTCCTCACCTAACAATCGTTTTCGATAACAAAATACGTATTTTCTCCAATCAATCTTGGCGACAATGTGCCCATTTAAAATGGGCTTGTCGCAAAATGCACACACAGGCTTTTCCATAATTCCCCCAAAGAGCTGTTCGCACATAAATAGTGTATACCCAACACACAGCGCGATTTAGGTTATGCACTACTGCTATAATAACGGGGATGGAATATCAAGTCCCGCAGTTTATAGAGGTTGAGGACAAGATTGTGGGTCCGCTGACCTTGAGGCAGTTTATCTACATCGCCGGCGCGGTTGGTATTTGTATAGTTTTCTTTGTTTCGTTATCGTTTGTCATCGCCTTCCTTTTATCAGCACCGGTAGTCGCGCTCGCCGCATCGCTCGCATTTTATAAAGTAAACGGGAAACCGTTTATTGAAGTTCTTGAGGCGGGATTCAACTACTACACGGGAGCGAAACTATTCCTCTGGAAACACGGCGAATCGGGCTATAAAAACAAAGTGGCTGCCGGGGCCGCCTAGGGGGGGGCCGCGGCAGAGACGTCTCTGCCGCAACAGGGAACTCCGAAGCTCACTCGCGGAAAGCTCTCTGAACTCGCGTGGTCGCTAGATATTCAACAGCCAACTTCCGACAACCAACCGCCAACATGAGTACAGTTGTAAAACCAGCGAGCGCAACACAGCAGTTTGTTCCGGTTAAAGAAATTCGGAATGGAGTCATCGTCTTGAAAGACGGCGGATATCGCGGGATACTTATCTGTTCCTCAATCAACTTCGGGCTTAAGTCGGCCGATGAACAGCACGCAATCATCATGGGCTTCCAAAATTTTCTTAATACGCTGGACTTCTCCATCCAGATTGTGGTGAACTCGCGCAAGATGGACCTGCGTCCCTACCTGGCGCTTCTGGAAGAAAAAGCTCCGGTTCAAAAAACCGAGCTTATGAAGATACAGTTGCACGAATACGTTGAATTCGTTCGCTCGTTCGCAGACCAGGCAAATATTATGACAAAATCCTTCTATATAGTCGTACCCTACTCGCCTCATGTGTCCGCGGCGAGCACAATAAGTTTTTTGAAACGCGAGAGTGCGTTCGCAAAAAGAAAGTCTGCGGAAACTTCGTTTGAAGAGGACCGCGCCCAGCTGGAACAACGGCTTTCTCTCGTCGTCGGAGGGCTTTCCGGTACCGGTGTCCGCGCAGTACCTCTCGGCACAGAAGAGATTATAGAACTCTTGTACCGCTCATTTAATCCCGGAGAACTTGAAAATCCTATCAGACTAGATAATTAGGCTTTAGGCACTAGGCTCTAGCTCGTACGAATGCAGGCGCTGGACGCTAGTCAGATGCGGCGGCAAGAAACAGACCAGAAACTAAAGAAAGTATACCTGCAACAATAGCAACGAATCCCCAACTAAACGCAACCGAATCCGTTATTAAAGTAACCGCGTAGAGCAGAGCAGCCGTTACTGGAACCCAAAATATAGCGGACAAGGGGATGTAAAAAATTATCATTTTCTTGTATAGAGATATTACCATAACCCATCAACTAACTTGGGAATCTTGTTGGTGACTAGAGCCTAGTGCCTGTCCAAGTGCCTAATGCCTGCTAGTATTATAAAATGCAAACATTCCGAGATCTCGTTGTCTGGCAAAAAGCAGTTGAACTTGCGAGACAGATATATACGCTTACGAAGCAATTTCCACCAGAAGAGCGTTTCGGTCTCTCTTCGCAAATGCAACGTGCTGCAGTATCGATACCGTCAAATATTGCGGAAGGGAAGCTCCGCGGTTCATCAAAAGAGTTCTTTCATTTCTTACGAATTGCTTTCGGCTCAGGAGGAGAACTTGAAACGCAGATAGAGATCGCAAAGAGTCTGCCGAAGATGAAGGATCTGGATTTTATTCCTGTGGAAACGCTTCTTGATGAAGTTATGCGCATGTTAAATGTTATGATTTCAAAAGCTGGCGTCCTAGCGTCTAGCGCCTAGCGCCTAGCGCCTGCATTATTATGTCACTTCTTGATTTCTTAAATCGCAAGAAAAAAAGTGAGGAGCCGGTGGTGGTTCCTGTGCTTCCAAAAGACATCTACAAACAGGGGTCGTTGGACCTCGTTGATACGATTGCGCCAACCGCTCTCAAAATCGGCTCGCGCGAATTGGAGCTCGGAGAGAAATTCGTCCGTGCATTTTATACAATCTCTTACCCGCGATTTCTTACAGACAGCTGGTTCTCTCCCGTTATAAATCTGGACAAGGTGCTTGATGTCTCAATTTTCATTCACCCAATTGAAACGGCACAGGCTCTCCGCGGTTTTCAAAAAAAAGTTGCTGAAGTCCAGAGCCAAATCAGCGAGAGGGAGGCGAAGGGGCTCGTGCGCGACCCCCTGCTTGACACGGCATACCAAGATTTGGAGAGTCTGCGCGACAGCCTACAACAGGCGCAGGAAAAGCTCTTTGACGTCGGGCTCTATATCGCGCTTTACGGCGACTCCAAAGAAGAAATAGACAAAACAGAGGGCGACATACGGGGAATCCTTGATGCAAAACTCGTCTATACCAAGCCGGCCATCTTCCAGCAGGAGCAGGGGTTCCGCTCCACTCTCCCGCTCGGGAGCGACGAACTCCTCGTCAATTCAAAGTTGAATTCTTCTCCTCTTTCCTCTCTCTTCCCGTTTGTCTCGTTTGACCTCACGAGCGACCGCGGGATCTTATACGGAATCAACAGGCATAATTCTTCGCTCATCCTCTTTGACCGGTTCTCCCTAGAAAACTACAACTCCGTCATTTTCGCGAAGTCCGGCTCGGGTAAGAGTTATGCGACAAAGCTTGAAATCCTGCGCTCTCTTATGTTCGGCACGGACGTAATCGTCATAGACCCGGAGCGCGAGTACGACCAGCTCGCCGAGGCGACCGGCGGGCGCTCGTTCCACATCTCGCTCTCTTCTGAAAATCATATCAATCCGTTTGACCTTCCTCCTGTTAAAGAAGACGAGGACCCCAAGGATATCCTGCGCTCTAACATCATCTCGCTTGTCGGGCTATTCCGCATCATGCTTTCCGGCCTTAGTCCTGAAGAAGACGCCATAGTAGACCGCGCTATCAGCGAGACGTACGCACTAAAGGACATCACCGGCGACACAGACTTCACAGGAGCGGAACCGCCGCTACTCTCCGACTTTGAACAAGTGCTCTCCGGTATGGAGGGAAGCGAATCTCTCGTGGAGCGCCTCTCCAAGTACACGCGCGGGACATGGGCGGGATTCCTAAATCAGCCGACCAACATTGACCTGAAACAGCAATTCGCGGTTTTTTCTGTGCGCGATATGGAGGATGAACTGAAGCCGGTGGCGATGTATATCATCACCCACTATATCTGGAACGCCGTGCGCCACGAGATGAAAAAACGACTTCTTGTCATAGACGAGGCATGGTGGATGATGAAGAGCGAGGACACGGCGTCATTCCTATATTCAGTCGCCAAACGCGGACGCAAGTATTATCTCGGCGTCTGCACCATTACGCAGGACGTTGAAGACTTCTTAAAGAGCCCGTACGGCCGGCCGATTCTTACCAACTCTTCTCTGCAATTGTTGCTTAAACAGTCGCCGACGACGATTAACGTCCTGCAGGAAACGTTCAACCTAACAGACGAAGAGAAGTTTCTACTGCTTGAAGCCGGGGTCGGCGAGGGTCTATTCTTCGCCGGTCTGAAACATGTAGCGATTAAAGTCGTCGCGAGCTATACCGAAGACCAGATCATCACCTCGGACCCGTCGCAACTCCTCGCAATCAAGGCAGAGAAGGAACGTCATGCCGCACAAGACAAACAATAAGCCTCCACCGGAGGTGATGACGTGGGCGAGGGCGTCGCCGGTTCTTATCCTCTGTGTCATATTTGATGCGCTCCGCTTTTTTTTCAACATGTTCTGGTTTTTTGGGCCCGCATTGGCTGCGCTGTACTGCACGGTTAAAGTTAGTGATGCAATAGGTTCATTGGGAGGAATAGTGGCTGGAGCATGCACAGCCGGCGCCGCAACGGCAGGAGGACTGGCATTCGGTGCGATTGAAATGTTTGGTGTAATTATGGCGATGGCAGTCGGTCTTATCGGCTGGCTCACTGTCTTCTTAATCCAGCTCATAAACAATGCCGGTATTTTCAAGGAGAACTTCGCGATGATTATCAGAATCCTTCTCGGTCTTTTGTTGAGCGAAATTCCCATCATCAACGCATTGCCGTCACTCACCATCCTTAACGCGACTATGTTCCACATCCAAATAAAGAAAGGAAAAGAGGAGTTGAAAAAATGGAAAAAAGAAAACGCGGAGGCGCAAGCAGAAGAGCGGAACCGTCAAAACGCACAACTTATGCAGGCGCAAGCTATGCAACAACAAGCGGCAAACGATGCGACATACAATCAAATCCAAGCCGCAAACGATGAAAAGTATAACGGCGAGGAAATCCCCGAAGAAGTGCGCAAAGCGGCGTGATTATTTATTTCCTACGGCGATAGGCGCTGTTGTTCAAGAAACTTGCTTGCCTTGCGCGAAAATTCGAACGTCCACTCCATGAGTAGAGTCAAAGGTTGACCCTGATAGACCTCACTCCTTTGCGAGAAGGCTTTCCGTACTTATGCTCGATTTCTCGCTGTTCTTTTGGCGAAACTGCTGGAAGCAGTGAAGCGCGCAGATGCATCATTTCAGCGCGCAATGCGTCGTGGACGCTTTCACGCGCCATTTTGGTTATATTTCTTTGAAGTGTCGCTGTGGTCATGTGGGTATTGTACCATAAATACCTCACGTTGGTTGTATAATGAAAGTATGCGTTCTGGACTTTTTATTGCTTCCGCACTCACTCTTCTGCTTCCACTATTGGCAGGAGCGCAATCCTTTGGCCCAATGGGGGATATAAACGGCGACGCTTTCTCCGTCTCGGTAAACCCGCAATACCCGGCGCCATACAGTCAGGCGACAATTTCTCTTCTTTCGGGGTCCATTGACCTCGCGAATTCAACAGTGTCGGTGTCGGTCGCCGGTAAAGAAATTTACAAAGGCTCTTCGCGCCCCTTCTCGGTCCATCTGGGGAGGGCTGGGAGTATTACGAGCGTTAATGTATCTGTCTCTTCCAGAGGTTCAACTTATACTCAAAACATTCCCATTCAACCGCAGGACGTCGTGCTAGTCGCCGAGCCGATTTCCTCATCCCCTCCTCTATACCCGGGGAAATCTCTTGTGCCTCTTGAGGGCAGTGTGCGAGTCGTCGCGATGGCGAACCTTAAAGGCGCAACCGGGGAAGCGCCGAGGCCGTCAACCTATTCATATTCGTGGACGGTTGACGGCATGCAAATCGCGAACTCCTCCGGCATCGGCAAATCAACAATCATCGTCGCCTCGCCACTTCAATATAGGGTGCGCGACGTCTCTGTCGCCGTTATGAGCTCTGACGGAAGTCTCGTCGGTGGCGCCGAGCTCTCACTCACCGCCATGGAGCCGTCCGTGCGCATCTACGAAAGCGACCCCTTGCTCGGAATCCGCTATGACCGCGCTCTCTCCGGCAGTTACAGTATTACCGGCACAGAGGCGACTCTCTACGTCGCGCCATTCTCTATGCCTACTACGGGCGGTGCGCCATTTATCCAATGGTTCTTGAACGGAGATTCCGCACAAACGGGTAATTCTATAACCCTCCGACCAACGGGGAGCGGGAAAGGAAATGCTTCACTCTCGCTTGTCGCGTCCACAAAGCGGTCCGGTACTGCAACAATGAACATCTCTCTCATCTTCGGTTCGACTCCGAGCGTTAACTTCTTCGGCTTATGAAAAAAATATTGCTAATCTCCGGTGTGCTCATATTCTTTGGTCTCGCGCCGCACGTTTTCGCGCAAGGGTTCGTTCCGCTCGCGGGAATACCGGGACTAACTGACACGGCTACGCTCAATGCGACTGGCGGAGTTAATCAAAACACGCTTGCGGTCTTCTTTAATAATCTCTACAAATTCGCCATCGGCATGGCGGCCGCGCTCGCCGTCATCATGATTATCTGGGGCGGGCTTGAATATGCGACACAAGACAGCATCTCTAAAAAAAGCGACGGTAAGGAACGCATCTATAACGCCATCTTCGGCCTCGTTCTCGTCCTCTCGCCCGTCCTTGTCTTCTCCATCATCAACCCGAACATCCTGAATCTTTCCATCAATCTCCCCGAGCTTGACACTCGAACTGCGCCCTCGCAACCTCAAACGACAACGCTTCCTCCGTGCGGCGGTGGGCGTAGAACGAATTGCACGCCAGTGACACCGACGCAGGAGACTAATTCGGATACTCCAATCACTGGTCAGTACTGTTATATGCGCGTTGATCCTAGAGTGGCTACTTCCCCAGCAGAATACGTTTGCGCCTCGACACGAGCATTGTGCGATAACCTATACAATGAACAAATAAGAAACGATGGCAATAATGCAAGCGTCGGAAGTTCTTGCAGATTACGTTGATATGCGACGGAACATTATTATCGGAGCGATAGCGGGAGCCGTAATTCTGATAGGCGCGGCCGTGTACTTTATTTTCTTTGCGGGTTCGGCTGGAGTCACGGTCGCACCGGACGGAGGCGCGAGCTTCCCGGTAGCGGGGCAGGGGGCTCCTGTCGGCGGCGAACAAACTTCTACTACGACATCCGGCGCAGTGGGGACACCGATAGCGGTGTCAGCGCGCCTAGTGAAGATAAGTGCGGGGCCGGTCGTTCAGGGCGAAGCTGTCGTTAATAAAACGGCAACGGCTAGTTCTTCACAAGAAACTGTCGTTAACTTCATTGAGCGCCAGAGCGGGAATGTGTATGCCTATCTCGTGCGTGCAGGAACGCTCACGAGGACGAGCAACAAAACTATTCCGGGCATCCAGTCGGCCAGTTGGCTACCGGACGGCTCACTAGCCCTTGTCCGCTACCTTTCTGGGGACAATTCTTCCACTGTCAATACATACGCGCTGTATGCGGACGGAACGAACGGTTTCTTCCTGTCCCAAAATCTTTCCGACATCGCTGTTTCGTCAACTAACATCCTAGCCCTTTCTTCCGGCGTAAACGGCTCATCCGCTTCGCTCCTCCGTACTGATGGGACTCGCTCGTCAGAAGTTTTCACAACACCCCTCTCTTCTCTGCGCATTGCTTTTGCCGGAAAGAATCAGTATTTGGCATTCACAAAGCCAACATCTTCTCTTCACGGAAGCGCATTTATCGTTGACAGTGCGGGACGTTTTTCTCGTATTGCCGGTCCATTGAACGGTCTCGCCGCCAAGGCGAGCCTGTCTGGAAAGTGGGCGCTCGTGAGCTACACGCGTAACGGAGCAATGCAGATGAATCTAGTTAATACGACAACTGGCGAGTCGCTTCAGCTCCCCGTCGCCACTATCGCGGACAAATGCGTGTGGACTGCCAACGACTCGGCAATATACTGCGGAATCCCAGCGGACCCTCCGCAGAATTTCAATTATCCGGATGATTGGTATCAGGGGGCCATTTCGTTTTCAGACCGTATATGGAAGATAGACGTGTCCGGTAGATACGCACAGCTAGTTCTGGATTTCTCCAAAGAAACAGAAAATCCCCTTGATGCTACCGCTCTCGCCATTGACCCTTTAAACACCGCACTGGTGTTCGTCAATAAAAACGACGGCTCGCTCTGGAGCTACGAGCTATGAGCTTCTGCGTTTAATTTGCGAAGTAAGTACCACTCCTGCACGGAACCGACGAGATTCGTGGTAATGAAATAAAGAGCAATGGCGCCGGAAGTGGAATATGAAATGGCCGCTATTATGAATGGGAAAACATATTTCAACTGCATCCCCATGACTCTCTGAAAATCGTTCTGCACACTCTTCTCGCCGGACGGCTTCATTGTCCCCGAGAGCGCCAGATGCGCCTGATAAAACTGCGTGGCGCCGGCGAGAAACGCCAGAATCATGCTTTTCCCCGCGACGGATATAAGTCCAAGGAACTCAAGCGATGCCATATCCGGCACGGGAGTAAATGCATACAGCCTCGCCGCATTAATGGCCGGAAACGGTTCGTAATAGAAAACGAAATAGAGGGCGAGAAGGACGGGAATCTGAATAAAAACGGTAAGTATGCTTGAAAACGGATTCACGCGCGCCTCGCGATAGAGAGCGAGGGTCTCAAGCGCCTCTTTTTCTTTATTGCCCTTATGCGTCTCCTTCAACTCTTTAATCTTCGGCTCCAGTATCTTCATCGCGCGCTGTGTGCGCGCCGCGGAGAGAGAGAAGGGCAGAAGAACAAGTCTGATGACGATGGTGACTATTATAACCGCGATACCGACATCCGAGCCGGGGACGAGCGCGACTAGCGCGACTAGCGCGTTGTAAATCGGGTCATAGAAAACCGCATGAAAGAAATTTGATATCACGAAAGTAGTCTTATTAATTCTTGTTGCAATGCATCATACCCCATATCGAGTACGGACGCTCGTGGATATAATACGACAGAACTGGGAAGCGGGCTTGGAAGTCGCCGAAGCGCTTCAAGCACCCGGCGTTTTATCTTATGTCTCGTTACGGAGAGGCGCGCGGTTTTTTTTGATACGACGACGGCATATCCCTCGGCGTCTTTTGGAACGACGGCGGTGAAGTGTTCGGACGAAATACGCCGACCGCTCTTAGTGGCCGACGGGAATTCAGGGCGAGAGAGCCGTTTTCGTCGCGGAAACACGCTATATAATTACGCCGATAGGCGTTTGTGGCCGATTCTGCGGCGTTTCTGCACAATCTTGCGTCCTGAGCTTGTTTTGGAGCGCGAGAGGAAGCCGTGGGTCTTTGCCCGCTTCCGTTTCTTCGGCTGGTAAGTCATTTTTGCCATGGAAAATAAAGATTAGGTTATACACATGATACTAACAGGTTCTCCCCGAAACGCCATATGTGCTTGTATTTCAAGATAAGCGTATACTCCTAACACTATGGACAAAGGGAATCCGAAAGAACTCTGGGAATATGTGCTGACACAGGTTGAGCTGTCAATTTCTCCTGCCAATTTCAACACGTGGTTTAGAAACAGTTTTATTGTGAAAATAGGGGAGGACGGCGTCTTATATCTCGGCGTGCCAAGCCAATTTTTCAAGGACTGGTATCTCAAAAAATTCCACTCACTGCTTCTGAAAATAGTCCGCGACATCTCGTATGAGTTCAGGAATATAGAATACCTCATAGTTAAAGATGAGCGTCGCAGGGCCGTCAAGGAAACTAAGGCCGCCAACAAGGGAATGATGGAGCTCCCTCTTAACGAGTTTTATATAAACAAGAGTGACAATCTTAACCCGCGTTATACGTTTGACACATTTGTCGTCGGCTCTTTTAATAATCTGGCATATGTGGCGGCACAAGCGGCTCTTGATAGGCCGGGAATCACATACAACCCGCTTTTTATATACGGCGACACAGGGAGGGGGAAGACTCACTTGGTCCAATCAATCGGAAACCACTTCAAAAAACAACATCCGGGACAAAAGGTGTTTTATCTCACATCGGAAAAATTCGCCGTTGATTATACCGATTCGGTACAGGCAGGAACGGCAAATCGTTTTAAAGATAAATACCGCCAATATGACCTCCTAATTATGGACGATGTCCAGTTTCTATCCAAAAAAGAAAAGACACAAGAGGAACTGTTCCATCTTTTCAATGCTTTGTATGACACTAATAAACAGATAGTCTTTTCGTCTGACAGGTCTCCGGTGGCGATTCCGGACATCGCCGAACGCCTGAAGGGGCGTCTGGCGAGCGGTATGACGGTAGATATCGGCGAGCCTGACACGGAGTCTCGTATGGCGATAGTCCAAAAAAAGGCCGCCATGCATGGAATCACCCTCTCCGATGATGTAATCGAGTACGTCGCCACTACCGTCGGGGGTTCAATAAGGGAGTTGGAGGGGATGGTAAACAGTATTGTCTGCCATGCCCAGATAAAAGGGTCTCCCCCGGATATCGCAGAGGTTCGTCAATCACTGCGCTCATTCACAAGGCCTCAGAAAAACATATCCGTTAAAAACGTGGTTGATAAGGTCGCTGAATTTTACGGCATTGACGAAGAAAGTGTCTATGAAAAAACAAGGAGGCGTGAAGTAGTCCGTCCCAGACAAATTATTATGTATATTTTAAGAGAGGACTTTAATATCTCATACCCAACAATCGGTTCAAAAATGGGGGGGAGGGACCATACGACAGTTATCCACTCATGTGAGAAGATAAAGAGGGAAATAGGTGTGGATAACATCCTTTCAAAGGAAATACAGAGTATACGCAGTCTTCTTGTATGAACGATATTATGTGTTTATCAACAGAGTATATTAATAAGAAGTGCAAAAAATCTCATTTTTTATATGGTTTATTTAAGATGTGCACATTATCAACACCCCTAATAGAAATTGTATGAATATTTCAATAGAAAAAAAAGAATTCTCGGAGAGTGTGTACAAAGTCTCTCGTTTTGCTGAAAAAAAGAGTACCACCCTCCAAGCTCTTTCATCAATTCTTATAATTGCCGGAAATGACGGTATAAAAATGCGCGCCACAAATCTCGAAACAGGGATAGATCTAAAATTAGATGGAAAATGCATTAGTGACGGAGTAGTTGCGATTCCTGCAACAGTTCTTCAACAAATAGCATCATCGCTTACTCAAGAAGGAAATATTTCCATTGAACACACTGGCGACACAGTCTCATTGACCAGTGGCACAGGGAAGAGTCTTATAAAAACAGTCTCGTATGATGATTTTCCATCAATTCCGTTTCCAGAAAACTCAAAGAACAGGACAGTCATACCAGGAGCTCTTCTTAAAAATCTTTTCACATCTGTTGCACCATGCGCATCTTTATCAACAGTACGCCCAGAGCTGTCCAGTGTATATCTATCCATAGAAGGAGGGTCTTTAATCGTTGTAGCCACTGACTCGTTTCGTCTTGTAGAAAAAAAAGCCCACCTTGGAAACAAAGGGGCACAAGGAAAATTTCTTATCCCCGCTAAAAACGCAATGGACATAGCACAAGTCCTTCCTGACGACGATATTATTATGTCATTTGATGAACACCAATGTGCATTTGTTGCTGACGGCGGGATGTTTGTGTCGCGCCTTACAAACGCGACATATCCGGACTACAGACAAATAATACCAAAAGAATCAATTGTAGAAGCCATCGTGCTTCGAAAAGACTTTGAATCGGCGCTTAAACGCACCACAATATTTTCTGATTCGTTTCAAAAAGTAAAAGTAAGCTTCAATCCAAAGAAGAACAACTTCTCTTTTTTCGCGAAAAACCAGGATGTTGGAGAATCGTCCGAAACAATTCCTGCAAACGTGTCTGGAAGTTCGCTAGATTTGTCCTTTAACCACCGCTATTTATCCGCGGCGCTGTCGCTCACCTCTGCAGAAAGCATATCCCTCACGGCGGCCGGGATAGGAAGACCTCTTATAATAAAAGGGGTCGGCGACACATCTATGTTGTACCTTGTTTCCCCGATGAACCAATAACGTTTATTTATTGAGACGAAGTTGTTGTGGAAGAGTCTGGTGCAGTGTAGGAGATCGGTACGAATATCTGCGGGTTTACGAACATACTCGGGTGGGAGAAATGCCACGAACTCACCCCGTATTCCCAATATGCGAATTGGGGGTCTTGAGACGGGTTTGATGGAGGAGGACCAAGAGGGCTGTTTTTATCAGTCCAATAAAGAAGGTCGTGAGGCAGTATGTTCCCGCCGCCGTCCGGCACTCTCCAGTTACCCTGAAGCATCGGTGGAACAGATGATGGTACAGGAGATGCCTCATAAAAATATGTCTTAGGATACTTTGATATTGCGTATGACATAGCTTCGTGCCACATTGGTACTGCTATAAAACCGGCAGTCGTCTTTTCCATTGGGGTGTTGTCATTATTGCCAACCCACACGCCGAGCGCGACAGATGGGGTATATCCGATGACCCACGCGTCGCGAGTATCGTTCGTCGTCCCGGTCTTCACGGCGACATCGTAACCGGGGAACAAGAGGGGGGATGAAAGAGAGTACGCGGGGACGCGCGCCGGAGCGTCGGAGAGCATCGCCGACATATCGCGCGCTATGTTTTCAGGCAGTACTCTTGATGGTTGTTGGTCATATTTTTCAAGCACATTTCCTCTTGGGTCGCTCACTTCCAATATTCCTGTCGGAGTATTTTTTACCCCATCATTTGCGAACACGGAGTAAGCGCCCGTCAGGTCAAGAAGACGGACTTCTCCACCACCAAGTACCAGAGTAAGCCCGTATTGGTTCGGGTCGCCTAGAGTGGAAAGTCCGAACGACTTGGAAAAATTTATTGCATTTTGTACGCCGACCAGATACAGGACCTTCACTGCGGGGATATTGATTGACTGTGCCAGAGCGGTCTCAAACGTCATTGGCCCCCGAAACGTGTTGTCAAAATTTCCGGGAGAGTAGCACGGAGGAACACTGCTCTTAAGTGTGTCCAAGTCTGATGGGTTACATGCGGTTGAGAACTGCGTTGGCGTGTCAAATATTACGGTATCGCGAGTATATCCGCGCATGAGAGCGAGGGAGTATATAAAGGGCTTCATGGTGGAGCCCGGCTGTCTTGAAGCGAGCGTGGCGTTGAATTGTCCGTCTATAGACTTGTCAAAGAAATCGCGGGAGCCCACCATAGCGAGAATCTGTCCAGTCGCAGGGTCTATTGACACCAAAGAGGCGTTTGACGCTTTGAATTTCTTTTCGTTTTCAAACGCATATTGTTTTACCATTGATTCAGCCCTCGTATTGAGTTCGGCGTCCAGCGTGGTCGTTACCTTAAGACCGGACATAAGAACGCTGGCGCCGTATTTCTCTTCAAGCTGATTAAGGATATAGAAAACGAAATGTGGCGCGATGATGGAATTTTGTCCGGCCGGCGCGAACGAGACTTGCTCGTCCTTATTTTTCGTATATTCCGCGTCGCCTATAAAACCTAAAGTGCGCATCCGTTCAAGCACGACGTTCTTGCGCGCCAGGAGTTCGTTACGGCGGGCTCCATATGGAGAATAATAAGAAGGAGCCTGAATCATTGCGGCGAGATACGCGGCCTCCGCAATTGAAATATCTTTAGCGGTTTTGCCGAAGTATGACTCGGCCGCCGCCTCCACTCCGTAGAGCGTGCCGCCGTATGGGATGTTGTTGAGGTATGTTTCCAGGATTTGGTCTTTTGAATAACTCTGCTCAAGCCGGATTGCGAGGACCCATTCATGCAGTTTGCGAACGACGCTTTTCCTGTTGGTCAGCAGTGTATTTTTCACCACTTGTTGAGTGATGGTTGAACCGCCTTGGGACAACGAAGCTCCTAATATATCGGCGAACATAGCACGAACGATAGATGTTATGCGAATCCCGCCGTGTTTATAGAAGCTTGAATCCTCAATCGCGATGACTGCGTGCGTTAGATTAGGCGACATTTCCGAAATTGGAATGATTTCCCGTTTCGCGTCACGATTATAATCGTAGAGCAGAACCTGCCCAGTGCGGTCGTAAATCTTTGTGGATTGGCTTATTTGTCTTGAAGCGAAGGACCCTATGTCAGGGACTGGGGTGATGGCAACGGCGAGAAGGACTCCTCCGCCGATGAAGAACCCGAGCCCCAGCAGAGCGAGGACAAAAGCAGAAAAAGTGTGCCGCCACGAGGCGCCTCGCCGAGCGTTCATTACCCGCATAGTACCACCTATTTAAGTGGATTAACTGTTTTGACGTCGGGCAAGGGCGGTAATACCGATGGCGATGGCGTCCATCTCGTCGTCCGTTCGTTTTTTCTCCGGAAGCTGGAGAAGTCTCGGGACCATCCGCGCGACGGCGCCCTTATCGGCCCCCCCGTGTCCGGTGACGGCGCTCTTAATCTGCTGGGGTGAATACTCCACGACCGGGACGGACAACATTCCGGCCGCCGCCAATATCGCCCCTCGCGCCTCCGCCACCCCGATTGCGGTCTTGATATTTTTATTGAAAAAAAGAATCTCAATGGCGAGGACGTCTGGCTTGTATTTATGAATCGCTTCCGTTATTGCGCGAGAGACTTGTGCCAACCGAATTTCACGGGCGCCTTTGTCGGGGGAAATACAACCGCTCCAGATAAGAGCGGGACGCGACGCATCGCCTTCAACCACAGCAATGCCGAGACGGTCATAGCCCGGGTCAATCGCCAATATTCTCATAGCCTATCGCGTTGGTAAAAACCTGCTGAACGTCATCGTGTTCGTCAAGCACGTCAAGAATATTGGAAAGACGCTCTTCGTCCGTACCAGCGACCCCCACTAGCGGCTCGTTTGGCGTGTAGCCGTCGTGCGTTTTGGTGAATGCCCAGCTCGCGGCGCCGGGACTCGCGAGTTCTACGCCCTGCAGTATGAACAGATGTTTTATCTCTTGTGTCGTGCGATTTTTATTATCCGTGAGTGCCATGATGATAATGGCGGAGCCTCCTGGGCCGTACGCTTCGTAAATAACTTGTTCCAAATTACCAGAATCTTTTGATGCCCCTTTGGCTATGGCGCGCTCAATATTTTCTTTCGGCATATTTACTGCTTTTGCACGAGAGACTGCAGCCGCAAGACCCGGGGCTGTCTGTACGCCGTTTGCTTTTTTGGACTCAAGCGCGATGAGTCTCGCATAGCGTGAGAAGACACGGCTCTTCGCCGAGTCGGTCACGGCTTTCTGTCTCTTTATCTGCGACCATTTACTGTGCCCGGACATGTTTAGAACAACGACTGCTCTACATCAAGATATGCACGACCGCTCGGAGTGATTATGCGTCCGCGCGGAGAGCGCTCCAGGAAACCTAGACGCAGTAAATACGGCTCGTACACATGTTCAACAGTGTCCGGGTCCTCGTGCAGAGATGAGGCGATAGCACGGACGCCGGCGGGACCGCCACGGAAGCTTTTTAGCAGAGTTTCCAAATACCGCCGGTCGTCCTTGGTGAGGCCTCGCGCGTCTATGCCGAAAAGTTTGCACGCCTCGTCGCAGAGCTTGATGGACAGCTCGCGTTCGTGGACCTCGGAGAAGTCTCTCACCCTCTTGAGAAGTGCGTTCGCAACTCTCGGAGTCGCTCGGCTTCTCGCCGCTATTCGTTCAACAACCTCTTCAGGTGCGTCCAGATTAAGGAGTCCCGCGGAACGGCGTATGATGTCGCGCAGGTCTTCGTCGCTATAAAAGTCCAGCTGATAAACGCCTCCGCCGAAACGCGAGCGCAGAGGGCCGGACAACTCCGCCACGCGCGTTGTCGCGCCGACTAATGTAAATGGCGGTAATGCGAGCTCAACAGTTCTAGCAGACGGCCCTTTACCAAGAACCAAATCAAGGTGTCCTGACTCAAGGGCTGGGTAGAGAAGCTCTTCTATTTTTCTGGAGAGCCTGTGAATTTCGTCTATAAAAAGAACAGTGTTTGGTTCCAGATTGGTAAGAATGGCGGCGAGGTCGCCGGCGCGCTCTATCGCGACTCCGGAAGTGCTTTTAAGAGGCGACCCAAGCGTAGTGGCGACGAGGTGGGCGAGGGTCGTCTTGCCGACCCCGGGCGGACCGTAGAAGAGGATGTGCTCCGGCATGCTCCCCCGCTTCTTGGCGGCATCTATGGCGATTCGGATGTTCGCCTTCGTCTGTTTCTGCCCGACATATTCGTCCCAGCGAGCGGGGCGCAGAGCGGAGTCTAGCGAGGTTGGGACTGTCGGGTTGGTATTCGCAGGGCTTGACATAAAAATTAGATGATGCTAGCATTCTATCACAGAAATTTGATCCTGTTCATACTCCTCTAGGCAAGGCTTGACGGCTTCGGGCGTTTCCCCAAGGACTCTTTGGTTCCGCGACTTCGGTCGCGTTGCTGTGGAAATCCTCAGGTGTCTCGTCCACCCAGCAATTTATTGTTGGTTTTGCCTTGAGGACTATGAACGGGATCCCCGTTCTTTTCATGGAGGCAATATGCCGCTTGCGCTAGTCATCAGAGATGCGGAAGTTATCAGCAACAAACAAATTCACACGATCGGATGTCTCATCCAGAATGCCGTGGCCTATGCTCTAGATGTTGAGGGAAATAAAGAAGCAGGCCTTACACCCAAAGACGTCGAAGTTATCGTCAGAGACGTCCGGCACGGTGTGGACGTCGGAAGCATCACTCTGGGGATTGTTGTATTCGCCAACGACTATCCAGAGAGGAGGGTGAATCTCGACGAACGGCGAATGAAGATTGAAACAATCCTTCGCAAACATATCCCTGCATGCGGTTGTGCGGGGGTGATGCAGAATGGACGATCATTCGTCTGGGTCCAACTTGGCCACGGGTCATTCGGATTCCTCTGACTCACAAATATACCGACGCACGCTCGACAGAAATTGCCTGATTCTGTCGAGCGATTTCTTTTTATGCACACACCCGTAAATAATGAGATGTTCCATAAGTCTAACGACCGTTATATACATGGAACAGAGAATATCTCACGTTCCGAAAAGATTGTGGTGCGTTCCGACAGCAATGAATCGAACAATGTCTGGGCTCTCATGGTAGAAAACTGCTCGATAGTCTCCCGTTATGTTAATGCTTCTGCAACCTGCATATGGGTCATGCAGGAGATGATTGTTTAGAATTGGACTGAATTGGTCCTCGAGGAACAAATTTCGGCGTTGCTTAAATTGCTCCTGTAATTTCCGCGAGAGCTTCTTGTAGCCCCTTTGGAATTTTTTGGAGTAGATGACTATCATGCCTTACCATCAAGCCACCGATCCATGTCTATTACGTTTGTAAAAGCGGGGGAGAACTTATCCGTACGACCCTCTTTAATATCGCGTAGCGCTTCGTCAAGAATCTTGCGAGTTTTAGCGTTCGGGATAAGGGGCTCGTAGAATTCTATGCGACGGTCGTCGGCGAATTGTTTCAATTGCTGGTTTACCACCATGGAGAGCGGCACGCCGATTTTGTGGGCAACTATTCGTGCTCGATTACGTACATTCTTATCTATCTTAAAACTAATTGCAGTTTTCATATAACCGAAGTATATACAACGGTTGCGTCGTGTCAATACCTCCCGTCTAACGTGGTAAGTCCACGGTGGAGAGGACTTCGGAGAGAGATGTGACGCCGTCGAGGGCTTTGATGATGCCGTCCTGCGCCATGGTGAGATATCCTTGTTTCGCCGCTAGTTTTGCAATTTCGTTTTCAGGCGGGTTATCGCGGAGGAAACGTGCGAGCTCGTCATCCATAAAGATTGCTTCGTAGAGGCCGATACGGCCTTTGTAGCCGGTCTCGCCCTCGCTCGCCGGAGACGGCTCCCATACAGCCTCTATTTTTTCAGGTATTAGACTCTTGTCGGTCAGATTTTCAAATACTTTTTTAATCATCACTTTCTCCTCGTCTGTGAGAGGGCGTTCTTTTTTCTTATTTGGGTCTAGCCTACGCACCAGTCTCTGTGCCATAGAGACGCTTACTGCCGAGCCGAAGGACTTAGGGTCTGCGCCGAGGTCGGCGAGGCGCGGGAAGGTGCCGGCGGCATTGTTGGTGTGGAGGGTGGAGAACACGAAGTGGCCGGTAAGCGCCGCCTGTATGGCTATATTGGCGGTATCGCCGTCACGTATCTCGCCGACCATGATTATGTCGGGGTCTTGGCGCACGATTGATTTAAGACCTTCTGAAAACGTATATTTATCTCCCTCAACCTGCGTTTGTACGATACCGTCTAGGTGGTATTCAACAGGGTCTTCTATCGTGATGATTTTTATTTCAGGCGTATGAATCTCACGGAGGAATGAATATAGAGTTGTCGTTTTCCCGCTGCCAGTAGGTCCGGTGGTGAGCAACATTCCGTTCGGTCTCCTGATTTCCTTTTCCAATCGCGCGAGAAGTTTCTGGTGGATACCGAGCTCGGTATAAGGGACCTTCGTCGTCTCTGGGTCTAGGAGGCGCAGCACGATAGATTCGCCGTGGTTGCCGGGGATAAACGAGGCGCGAATCTCTATCTGGTTTTCACTTTTTGTAATACTGAAACGTCCGTCCTGTGCGCGATTAGTGATATTTAATTTCACGCTGGAGAGCAACTTAATACGTGAGTTAAGTTGTCGGTATGTTGTTGGGTCAAATAGATAAGTATCAGAAAGCAGACCGTCAATTCGAAGCCTAAGCAGGACGTTTTCTTCTTGGGGCTCAAAGTGAATATCAGAAGCGCGTAGCGCGAACGCACCAGCAAAAAGGACTTCCAGAATGAGAGAAATACGGTCCAAAGAATGTTCGGCCATAGCTGAGTCAAACTCTTTTTTGAGCTCAGTCCGCGTAGCACTCTTTTGCGTCAGTTTCGCCAATACTTCCGGAGCGACGACGAACACGCCCGCTCTTGATTTTGCGGTAAAAGAGAGGTCGGCGTAGCGTGCGAGGACTCTCTCCAGACTTTTTTTAGAAACGAGGAATTCTTTCACCTTAAATTCGCGCGAAGAGAGATCTTCTTTCAGCTTCGCTAGCGCCGGATTGTTCGGGTTATGCACGGCGAGCGAGAGAGACTTCGCCGTCTTCGCGAAGGCCGCCGCCTCTGCCTCGCGAGCGGCGGCCTCGGGGATTACTCGGAGCGCGTCATTGTCTACTTCCGCCAGGGAGAGGTCGGCATAAGAAATGCCGTATTTATCGGATAGAATGTGTGCGACATCCTCTTCTTCGCGCTCGCGCACCTGCGCGAGCTTCGCGTCCTCGGCCTCGTTATCAAAATGTGAGTCCATCAAAATATAATAACACTCAGACACACTTTTTCTGTCAGTCTTGACAGAATAGATTATTGGGTGTATGCTAAACTTGTTAAATCATTGGGAGTTCGAAATGGAAACTCGTTTTTTTGTTCTTCTGGTCTCCGTTTTCTTGGCAGGCTGTATATCAATTCCGAAGCCGGATTGGAACCCCGGTGGGACTAAACCGAAACAGTACGAAGAAGGGAAACGTCCGATGTGTCCGCTCCCGGCCCAGTGGGTCTGGATTGATAAAGAAAAGCAGTGGCTGTGCGTGGCGGTGCCGTCCTATTACAGTTACGGGTACTACTATGGACCGTCTCTACATTATTACGGTCCGACATGCTGGGAACCGTATCCATTTCGGTCATGTATAATTCGGCGTTACCCCTGAACGCAGAACGCACCAAAACCGTCTCATGCGCCCGCCTCAAAAGCGGGCGCACTTTTGTATTCGGCGGTACAATTACTTTTAATGCAGAAAGAGATTAAGACGCTTGCGGAGCTTGAAGAAGAGGCGAAAAGATTCGTCGGAACGCTCGCGCCGAAGGACGCGAGCGCTACGCTCGTTACTCTTTTTGGCGAACTCGGGGCTGGGAAGACTGCGTTTACAAAAGCCGTCGCACACGCACTCGGAGTGGAAGAAGTTGTCACGAGCCCAACTTTTGTTCTTGAAAAAATTTACCCCATTAGAAAGCTCGAAGACTCGCGTTCCAACGGGGCAAGTTCTTCTTTCAAGAGACTGATTCATATAGATGCGTATCGGTTAGAAAGAGGCACTGACTTGTCGCCACTCGGTTTTGATGAGCTTATGAAAGATTCTGGCAATCTTATCCTGCTTGAATGGCCGGAGAAAATTTCAGGTGCATTACCGGTACCTGCCGTGCGAATTTCTTTCGTCGCTAACCACGACGGCTCACGTTTAATTTCATATGGCTAAAAAAGTTTCCAATAAGAAAAGAATAGTGCTCTTGGACACGCACGCGATTATTCATCGCGCATATCATGCTTTACCGGATTTTACCGGACCATCTGGTGCGCCGACTGGCGCACTTTATGGCCTTGTTGCGATGTTGCTGAAAATAATTACCGATCTGAAGCCGGACTATATTGCGGCCTGCTATGATCTGCCGAAACCGACTATTCGTCACGAGGCATATGCCGACTACAAAGGCACGCGGATAAAAACCGATGATGCGCTTGTCGCGCAGATAAAAGAATCACGAAAAGTGTTTGACGCTTTTTCTATTCCAACGTATGAAAGGGAAGGTTTTGAGGCAGATGACCTCCTCGGCACTATCGCACACGAACTGAAAGCAGAAAAAGATGTGGATGTAATTATCGCCTCTGGCGATATGGACACTCTTCAGCTCGTAGACGACGAGCGCGTCCGCGTCTACACGCTGAAAAAAGGAATTAACGACACTATCCTCTATGATGAGAAAGCGGTTCTGGCGCGGTTTGGTTTTTTACCCCCGCTTATTCCGGATTGGAAGGGGCTTCGCGGAGACCCGTCCGACAACATCAAGGGCGTACCGGGGGTAGGCGAAAAAACAGCGACTGAGCTTATAACTAATTTTGGTAGTATTGAAAAAATCTACACGGCTTTAAATAAAAAGAACAGCAATGAGGTTTTTATAAAAAGGGGAATCAAAGCGCGCGTGATAGGATTGCTGAAAGAGCACGAAGAGGATGCGCGATTCTCCAAGTCGCTCGCTACTATACGTCTGGACGCACCGATAGCATTTACCCTCCCCGAGAGATTTTGGCGCAACAGCCTTGATGTGCAAAAAATGCTCTCCATGTGCGACGAGTTCGGCTTCAGAACTCTGAAAGAGCGGATAAAGACAGTGTTCAAAAATGGGTCGGATTCGGGAGAGACCCCTGAGCTTATACCGGAGGAGAAAGTAGATAGCGTTCGCCTTGCGGAAGCACAGGCGATGCTCTGGCTTATATCATCTGAATTTACCAACCCGTCATTGGACGACATTCTCGCGTTCACGAAGGAACGCAAATTTGATTCTGCATTTGCCGTACTGGAGAAACAGATTTCTTCTCTTGGGAGGGTGAAAGACGTGTATGAAAAAATAGAGAAACCGCTTATTCCGGTCATAGAAAAAATGCAGAAGCGAGGGGTTCTCGTTGATCCCGCCGTTCTTAAAACTCTTGCTAAGGAGTATCGGACTGAACTTGAGAAAATAGAGAAACGAATTCATAGAACGGCGGGACGCGAGTTCAACGTAAGCTCGCCAAAACAGCTTGGCGAAGTGCTCTTTGACGAACTTAAGATTATTCCTGAAAGGATGAAGAAGACAGCCGGAGGACAGCGCTCCACGCGCGAAAGCGAGCTGGAGAAGATGCGCGAGATGCATCCTATTATTTCGGACATTCTTGAATATCGCGAATTGAAGAAACTTCTCTCCACTTATATTGATAATCTACCGCTCATGCTCGGTGCGGATAATCGCTTGCATGCCGAATTTCTACAGACAGGCACTACAACAGGCAGAATGTCTTCGCAGAATCCGAATCTTCAGAATATTCCGATGCGAAGCGAGCGCGGGCGCGCGATACGCCGCGCGTTTATTGCGTCAAAGGGTTTTTCTCTAGTCGCGCTGGACTATTCTCAAATAGAATTGCGAATCGCCGCGATACTCTCGGGCGACAAGAAGCTCTGCGAGATATTTAAGAGCGGCAGGGACGTGCATACGGAAGTCGCCGTACAGGTATTCCGCGTCGCGCCGGAGACAGTTGATTCAGAAATGAGGCGCCGCGCCAAAATAATAAATTTTGGGATTCTGTACGGCATGGGAGTCAATGCGCTCCGCGCACAGCTCGGCTCTACGACCGCCGAGGCGCACCAATATCTGGACG
>JBBTWA010000085.1:0-20878 GCA_038063025.1 Patescibacteria group bacterium
GCGATATAGAAAAAATAGAAGAGCCGTGGGCGAAAGTCATTATAATCACCCCGCCGGATTCTCTGAACACCCTTGTTCAATTGTTGTATGAACATGAGGCGAACACGCTCGCGACAGAGACTCATCTGGACGGGCGTATTGAAATGATTGTAGAGATGCCGCTCCGGGAGCTTATGCGCGGATTTTTTGATAAATTAAAAAACATTTCTTCAGGCTATGCTTCGCTCTCGTACGAGATTCTTCCGGAACGGTTAGCAGATGTTGCGAGACTTGATGTGCTTGTCGCCGAAGAGCCCGTACCGGCATTCGCGCGCGTAATCGCGCGCAGAAGAGTAGTAGAAGAAGCAGAAAAGATGGTGGAGAAGTTGCACTCAATTTTACCGAAACAACTCTTCAATACAAAAATTCAAGCGAAAGTCGATGGCAGAATAGTTTCTTCACGAACGCTCTCGGCGATGCGCAAGGATGTTACCGGCTATCTCTACGGTGGCGATGTTTCTCGTAAAAATAAACTACTGGATAAGCAGAAGCGCGGAAAGAAGAAGATGCTGGAAAGAGGCACCGGCAAAGTCAATATCCCTGAAGAAGTTTTCATGAAGATGGTGCAGTCTTCTTCAGAGTAATTGGTATACTAAAATAATGCGCGCGAAGGAACTGAGACAGGGAATTATAGTGAGCATTCTTTTGCTCATTACATTTTGGCTATCGTCACTTATCTGGGGTCTGGCAGGGAAGGCGAGAGTGGCCGTGGACGAAGCGCATAATGTAGAAAGGCAATATGGGCAGATTGAGGAGCGCAAGCGGAATCTGGAACGTGACTTGGCGGCCCTGAATACCGCACGCGGGCAGGATGCGGCAATCCGTACAGCGTTCGGAGTTGCACGCCCAGGAGAAGAGGTTATCGTAGTTGTGCCGCCTACTCCGGCGACCACGACTCCGGAGCTGTCATGGTGGCAGAAAATTCTCAGCTGGTTCTAGACGAGTTCTGATTATGGTGCGGAATGGGAGAATCGAACTCCCGCCCGTTGCTTGGGAAGCAACTGTTCTACCACTAAACCAATTCCGCTATCTTAGTTATGGTATACTAAACCGATAACATTTAAAATATGGACAAAAATATCACCATTTACAGCACGCCGACATGCCACTTCTGCCAGATGACTAAAGATTTTTTAAAGGAAAAGGGTATCGGCTATACAGAGTTTAATGTCGCGAGCGACCTGGAGAAACGCCAAGAGATGATTCAGAAGTCAGGACAAATGGGAGTGCCAGTTATACTTGTCGGTGACCCTTCAAATCCTTCATGGCAAGCTGAAATGATTATCGGTTTTGACAAAGAGAGGCTAGTCTCTTCTCTTGGCATTACCGCATAACGTTCGGCCCTCTTAGTTCAATGGATAGAACAGCCCCGTCCTAAGGGGTAGATGTCAGTTCGATTCTGGCAGGGGGCACAAAAGCTTGATATACTGAAAAGATATATGGATCAAGAACTGAAACGAGAGATGGAAGAGATACACGCGCTGGCGAAGGATAACCACAGGCTCCTGCGCGCAATGAGGCGACACCAACTGTTTGGTACGATAATAACGGTCGTATTCTGGCTCGTCATACTTATCGCGCCGTTTTATCTCTATCAGCAATATCTGCAACCGCTCGTCGCGAAGTTCTCAGCTACTCCAGGCGCAACGGCTTCCGGCCTCTTTAATCTGCCGTCTTCCGCTGACATTCAAAAGCTGATCAATTCATTTCAGAATAAATAATCAAGTTATCCACCAAGAGGCAGTTATTAGTTCGTACCAGTGAGGCTATAATGTGTATATGAATACAGTACGAGATGCAGCTTTTCGATTGCGGCTTGCCGGGCATAGTTATAACGAAATTCAGAGAACACTTAAAATTTCCAAATCAACATTATCCGGTTGGTTTAAAAATCTCGTGCTTTCAGGCAAGGCACAGGAGCGTCTCGCATCGCGAACTCGTCTCGGGAGTGCCGCGTTGATAAAACGCAATAGGATGCAAACGCATAAAGCCGAACAACGTGCGCGTGAGGCACGCGCATCAGCGAAAGGAAAAATTCCAACTTTAACTAAAAATGATTTGTTGATAATAGGAACTGTCCTGTATTGGGCAGAAGGGTATAAACGCCTGCATATTCGAGATGGCAAGGAACGAATGAGCCATACAATCAGTTTTGTAAATGCTGATCCTGCGATGGTCAGAACTTTTTTGCGTTTTTTGCTGGAGGTACTCGAAGTCTCTACTGATGAGATACATCTTACTATGCGTCTATATCCGCATATCAATGAAGAAAATGCGTGCAGATATTGGATGAAAATTACAGAAATGCCGCATTCGCGTTTCCATAAAACAACGAATATGGTAAGTTTAGCAAGTAAGGGGAAACGCCCATACAATCGTCTGCCGTACGGCACTCTTCAAGTTGCCGTATACGATACGGCGAAATTTCACCATCTTTTGGGTCTCATTGAAGGAGTGCAAGCAAGAATATAAATGTGATATATTACTTTGTATTGCTTGGGTAGCTCAGTTAGTTAGAGCGCTGCTCTGAAGAAGCAGAGGTCCCCGGCGCACTTCCGGGCCCAAGCACCCGTATGTTTCAAAATATCCTTTCGTGGATTCATGCGCGAGAGCGGCATCTTTCGGCATTCGCGATGCTCGCGGGATTCGCCTTTGACAAGTTTATCATTCCGTATGGCACATCCCGGGAGCATATCTGGCGAATGAGGAGGCGGACCAACATAGTTCATCGTTGACAGCGGTATGATTCTGTAAAGAAAGAATGGATGACAAATCCGGCGGCGGTAGAAACAATAACTCTTAAATAACAAAAACAAGGTTCAACCTTGTTACAAGGTTGAACCTTGTTTTTGTTTAACCGGCTTTGACGCGCAATTTTGTTTGTTTCGCCTTGTCCAGTTTGGGCAGAATGATTGTCAATAAGCCGTCTTTAGAACTCGCAGACGTCGCTTCGACATCAACCTCTTGAGGGAGCATAATCGCGCGCGCGAACGAACCCCAAAAGAGTTCGCGCGTAAAATAATCGGGACCGTTAACTTGTTCGCGTTCCATTCTGGAACCTTTAATCTCAACCATGTCGCGGCTTATAGAAATGTTAAGTTCATCCGGGCGCACGCCGGCTACAAAAGCGCGAATGACGATGTCGCTGGCGGTCTGATTAACATCTACGGGGAGTTGCCCCTCGTTTCCGGTAGACGGGAGTCCTTCATCAAGAGGCGCAGGGCGGGTGGCGAGCTCGCCGGCGCGAGCGCGTGGCTCCTTTCGTTCGGGTATTGTTGTAACGGGAAGTTCTTCGTCAAACGCATCAAAAGAGTCGCCGGACGAATATGCGCCGGAGAGACGTTCAAAAAACGAAGGCTTCTTGTTCATGTGCATCATATATTTATTATTGAAGGTTACGGTACTGAAAGTATTTTAACACCTCAAACGCCGCGAAGAAAATAACAACAACCGTCCACACGAGTGAAAACGCGGCAAGCGTAGTTGAAGTGTCTTGGCTAATAATAAGCATGTTAAAGGCGGTATGCAATGCGACGGCGAGGATAAGTCCTAGAGCCGCCGCCACTATGCGGCGGCTCGGGCGATATGCAAACGAGAATGCCAGTGAAAAACCGATTGCCGAAGAGGCAACGACATGAAGCAGAGTTGACCCGAGGAAGCGCACATCGCCTGTGAAAAAACTGGTAGCGAAATATCCGCCGGAGACGGGGTCAATGAGAAACAGCACATTCTCCGCCGCCGCAAATCCGAGCGCCGCTGTAACCATATAAATCACATAGTCGGGAGCTTCATCAACCGCATTGCGCCATAGAATAAATATTGCGGCCATAGCATATTTTAGGAACTCTTCAGCGAGCGCCCACGCCGTAAAGACTGAAAGGTCTCCCGTAAGATGATTCTTGGCGTATTGTTCTAGAGGAAGCGCGAGCGGAACGGCCGCCATGCCCGCTATGAATGTGAGCAGGATAAGCTTTTTAGGTTCCGGATGGCTCGCGTCTTCCTTTAAGAGAAAGTAAAGCCAGATGAAGGACGGCATAAGCCCGCCGAGAAACGCGTAGCCGAGCGTGGTTGCAGTCATATCAGTATTGTAGCAGGCGTTCGCTAGCAGTTCAGAAAAAGGAAGCGCTCAGGCCGCTAGGCCGATTCAACATCCTTTTTCTGAACCACCGGCTCCGCCGGCCACTTCGCTACCATCAGGAATTCAGAATCTTTCGTCGGCATTGATTGGTAAATTTCCTCTGTAATAAACGGCATGAAGGGGTGCAGAATACGCAAAGTGTGGTCAAGCAAAGTTAGAAGAAGTTGCGCGCGCGAAGCGCGCGCGCCTGCGTCTTCGCCGGCAAAGATAGGTTTTGATTCCTCAATTATTTTGTCCGCTAGTTCGTGCCAAGCATAGTGATAAAGCTTCTCTGCGGCCATATAAATACGAAATTCTTCAATATCCGCCGTCACGTCTTTCACTAAAACATCATGTTCGTATAATATTTTCAGATCACCTTCAATCATGTAGGACGTACCACGTCCTACATGATTTTTTGGCGTATTTTCTGTGTTTTCTAATATAAATCTAGCAATGTTCCAGAGCTTGTTCGCGAAATGTTTGTATCCCTTCACCTTATCCTCGCTGATGCGCATATCTGTGCCCGGAGTATTGCCGACCACAAGAGCCATACGTGCCGCATCCGCTCCGAACTTCGCCGTTACATCGAGCGGGTCCATGTTGTTCCCGAGCGACTTACTCATCTTTCGCCCTTTCGCATCACGGACCATTCCATGAAGATAGACAGTCTTGAATGGAATTGTGCCAAGCGTAAATTCAGTCATAAGTATCATTCGCATAACCCAGAAGGGCAGGATGTCGTAACCGGTCTCCAGTAAATCAGTAGGATGGTAGTTCTTAAAGTCTTCCGTTTCATTAGGCCATCCGAGTGTTGAAAATGTCCAAATGCCGGATGAGAACCAAGTATCGAGAGTGTCTTCATCCTGCATCCAACCCTCTCCATCAGGAGCTTCGCCTACGGCAATCTCTTCGCCTCGGTACCAGACTGGGACGCGATGACCATACCAAATCTGCCTACTAATGCACCAGTCGCGCAGATTCTCAACCCAATGAAAATATGTTTTTTCAAAGTATTCTGGAATAATTTTAATCTGCTTGGAGCGAACTGCCTCAATCACAAGTTCTTTCAACGTCTTACCACGACCTTCAATCTTTTTATTTACATCAATAAACCACTGCAGTTTCGGCAGAGGTTCAATAATTCCTCCAGTTCGTTCTGCTGTCGCGACATTTTGAGTGATGTCTTCTTCTTTTTCTAAAAGTCCTTCGGTCTTGAGCCATTCGACTACAATCTCGCGCGCTTCAGTCGTCTTCTTATCTTTAATACGACCATCTACGGTCATCTTAGCGAACTCGTTAATTATGATTACTTCGTGCGATAGTCCATGCCTATCGGCGATGTCCCAGTCAGTCTGGCTATGCGCCGGCGTAACACCGACGGCACCCGTGCCGAACTCAGGGTCAACTTCTTTATCCGCAACTATTTTTATATGTATTGGCACATCGCAGAAAACAGCGTCGTATTCTTTTCCAACAAACTCTTTGTATCTGGCATCATCAGGATGCACGGCGACTGCGACGTCGCCAACCTTTGTTTCCGGTCGTGTTGTCGCTACTGGGATAGGGAAGTCTTTAGAATAACGAAACGTATAAAACTTTGCAGTCCGTTCCTCATAGACGACTTCGTCATCAGAAATCGTGGTCTGGCCCTTAGGGTCCCAGTTAACGATGCGATGACCGCGATAGATGAGCCCGGAGTCATACATTTTATTAAAGACAGTATTGACTGCTTTGTTTCTTGATTCGTCCAGCGTGAATGCTTCGCGTGACCAATCAAGCGAAGCGCCCATAGTTTTTACTTGGTTCACGATGGTGTCATGGCTCTCCAGAGCAAATACGTTAATGCGCTTCAGTAACTCTTCGCGCCCAAGGTCATGCCTATTTTTGTTCTCATCTTTCTTAATCTGCTTTTCAACTACTGACTGTGTCGCGATAGCGGCGTGGTCTGTGCCGGGAACCCAGAGCGTACGGAATCCGCGCATGCGCTTGTATCGGATGAACACATCTTCAATCGCGAGCATGAGCGCGTGGCCCATATGGAGACGTCCCGTAACATTTGGGGGAGGGAGTACGATGGAGTACGCCGGTGCATCAGCAGAAGTTACACCCTGCTTAACACATTCATCAGGGTTAAATAGACCGCTCTTTTCCCATGTGTCATAAGTCCGTGACTCTGTTTCAGAGGGGTCGTAGGGTTTTAAGAATTTCTCAGGCATTGCCTATAAAATATAGCAAATCAAGCACTTTTTGCGAGCGAAAGATTGCCGTTAGCTTTGAAGTCGGTGGAGAATTCTTTTTGCACTGCGCGGTAGAAGCCGGCGAGGGCTATCATAATGGCGTTATCGGTCGATAAATTGGAGGCTGGAATCTGGAGGCTGGAATCTGGAAATTCGGAGACCATCTTTTCTTTGAATACTCGGCGAATGTGCGTATTAGCCGAGACGCCGCCGCCGATGACGAGTGTTCGCGCTCCGGTCTCAGAGAGAGCCTGTGCAGTTTTCTTCCATAGCACATCAGTAACGGCGTTTTCAAATTCGTGCGCAATCTGCCGATTGAGAATCTCCCTATCTACGGACGGTCGTCCATTCATAAGGATGTCCTGTTTTTTAAGAAGATAGAGCACGGCGGTCTTCAGTCCCGCAAAAGAGAAGTCGCACGTTCCCGAGTCTATCATCGGCCTCGGCAGTCGTAGCGCAGAAGAACGCAGAACGGACGCAGAATCACGCGGAATTTTTTCTGCGGCTATCTGCGTATCGTCAGCGTTTTTCCGCGCAATTTCTGCGAGAGCAGAAATGTGAGAACCGCCGGGGTAGGGGAGGTTGAGCATTCGCGCGACTTTATCAAACGCTTCGCCTACAGCATCGTCGCGCGTCTGACCGATAAGTTCATACTGGAGCCATTCTTTCATCAGCACCAGCTCCGTATGCCCGCCAGATATGAGCAATGCGAGCACCGGCATTTTCACATCAGAAATTACAAGGTTCAACCTTGTAGAAATCGGTGGCGTATTTATTGGGTCGTTTAGCACCTCTTTTGCAAGTGCCGACAAGATGTGGCCTTCCATATGATTCACAGCGACGAGGGATTTACTCCAAATTAGAGAGAGCGCCTTGGCAAAATTTATCCCGACCCATAGCGCCGGTTCTAGACCAGGGCCGGCTGTTACAGCGATAGCGTCTATCTCTGGAGTCTCACATTCTGAAACGAATTCAAAAAACATTTCAGTAAGTCCGGGCTCGCGCGCCAAAATTTCAGAAATTTTGGCGCGTGTTTCTTCCTGTATCACCTGCGTATCTTCGTGCAGTAATTCGGCTTCTTCAAGCGCCGCTTCTAGAATCGGCACGAGATTTTTAGCATGCTCGCGCTTCGCGAGAGCAGGGAACACTCCCCCGTATTCTTTATGTATCTCTATCTGCGAAATAAGTGCGTTGCCTAGTACCTTGAATTTAGCGCTCTGTTTGTCGCCTTTGCACTCCAGTATCGCTATCGCCGTTTCGTCGCACGACGTCTCAATGGCTAGAATTTTCATCTTTTGTAATTACGGTCCATGGGATAGGGTTTCCAAACTGTATTTCAAATCCTGCAGCTGCAGGATGTCCGTTCCCTCCGTACTTCTGCGCAATTGATGCAACGTTGATACTCCCGTCGCTACGCAATGATACGCGTAAACCTTCTGCATCTGCAGAAACAATAATCGCAATAGGTGGCTTAAGACGAGCAAGTCGATTCCCAGTGTCGCTAGTGAACTCACCAGAAGCACCAGTCAGATAACATTCGTATCCTTCAAAATTAACTATTTCAGCGTGATGAATACCGTGAAGAACAACATGCTCATGATGTTGAGAGAATAATTTTCCAGTTTCTATGACACGTTTAAGTTCAGCGTGGTCCTCTAGTTCCGTAATGAACGTATTCCACTTTTCTACGTTTTTTATATCAAAAGATGCGAAAGAATCTGTAAGAGTGTACACGTATGCAAGAACCTCTCGAGAGTTCGGTAAGTTGAATCGATATAAGTCTCCGTCCTCGACATATTTTAAGAGTGTTGGAACAGGAGTATTAGGATGAAAATAACTCCATGCGATTGTCGCGCCAGAATGGTTTGTGTCAAAAACTCCAAGGAATTTAGTTGCGATTTCCCGTGCGCCGTCATGGTGGTCAAGCACTGCCACTGACCTCGCAGTTTTCTCCAATTGGTCCATAATCGCCTGTGGATAACAAAAATCAATAAAATATAAATCTTTATCATCAAGATTTTCTGGCGCTGGCCTACCATGTTTCAGCGGGATATATTCCGCAGTGTCGCCGAATTTCTTCCATGCGGCGTAGGCACCACCGAAGCCGTCTGGGCAACCGCCGTGGTAGAGTACTGCGATTTTTTTGTGTTCGTGCATTTTTCCAGTGTACCTGTTTAGCGCACAAAGCGCACATAGATGCCGGATGGAATGATTCGCTCACCAGTCGATTCTTTAATATGAAATTCTCCGGATTCTCCATCCACATTTCCAAATACACTCTCGACTGCTTGCGCGAATGCACAACTGGCGTAGCCAGCAGCGTAGCCGTTTAGTAAAAAGAAAGAGCCTGACTTGTCTGAAAGCAATTCCTTGAGTGATTCAAGAAGCGTCTGAAAATCTTCTTCAATCTTCCACACCTCACCTTTAGCTCCTCTGCCGAACGCGGGCGGGTCCAAAATTATCCCGTCATATTTCGCTCCTCTGCGCGCTTCGCGCTTAACGAATGTGAGTACATCGTCCAGTATCCAGCGGATTTTATCCTCCCCAACCTCTGACAACTTCGCGTTCTCATGTGCCCAGTCCAGAGATTGTTTGGACGCGTCAACGTGCGTTACGAATGCGCCCGCTTGTGCAGAAACAAGAGATGCGATGCCCGTGTATCCAAAGAGATTCAGTACCTGCGGAATGTAGGACGTGGTACGTCCTACATCAGATGTGGGACGTACGACGTCCCGACATCGTTCTGAAAGCCACTCCCAATTCGGAGCTTGCTCTGGGAAAATGCCGGTGTGTTTGAATCCCGTGAGTCGAGCGAGAAATCGCGCATCATTCCACTTTAATTCCCACGACTCTGGTACTGGTTTCTTCATATCCCACGAACCCTTATTGTTCTTAAATTCAAAAACTGCGTGTGCACTGTTCCAGAGTTCTGGACGAAGTTTGCGCCAAAGCGCTTGCGTCTCTGGCCGCGCCACGATTATCTCGCCGAATCGCTCCAGCTTCATATTGTCGCCGGAATCTAAAAGTTCGTAGTCGTTCCAAGATTCTGACACTATGTGTTTGTCATTTGTCATAGCGCTTCTGGGTGCTTGCGCGACCATTCGTAGAATACAACCGCGGCAGAGACCGCTGCGTTGAGCGACTCGGTCCTGGAATGCATCGGGACTTTGAGCGTTACATCACAGGCAGTGAGCGTTTTCTCGCGAATTCCCGCGCCTTCGTTGCCTATGACAAATGCGGTCGGGGCATCAAATATTTCAGAACCGAGAGTCGTGGAACCTTTCATCGCCAGACCGTAGATCCAGAAACCTTTTTCTTTCAGTATCTTTAGCGTGTTGTTTACATTGCCGATAGAAACGAGAGGAATTCGGAATACCATTCCGGCAGATGCCTTAACAACAGCTCCTGTAACACCGGCCTGATTATGTTCGGGAACTAGAACTGCAGATAAGCCAAATGCCGCGGCAGAGCGAATGATCGCTCCGACATTGTGCGGGTCCTGAACTTCGCCTAAAATCGCGACCGATGGGTTAGTTTTAGTATCCAAAGTGTCTAAAAAAGTATCAAACGATATAAGCAGAGCAGACGGGTCTATTATAGCGATAACTCCTTGATGCGCGGTATCTCTACCAACAAGTTCCTTACCCTTACCGTGAGCGAGAGGGGAGACGGGAATGTTATTTTTCTCCAATAAAACGCGCAGTTCAGTATCGCTATGGCCGGTCAGGCGCAGGTCGGGCGCGAGAAACACTTTACGAATAACTCGCGGAGTATTCCGAAGTGCCTCCATGAGAGAGTGCTTGCCGTAGATATAGACCTTACCCCTCGCATCCTTTTTCTGAATATGTTTACTGAATCTTTTTGGTCGCATGGTGCGCGGTGTAGGGATCGAACCTACGACCTCATCCACGTCAAGGAGGCGCTCTACCAACTGAGCTAACCGCGCGCTGGAAAACTATAACACAAAACTGACCGATGACCCTACCGGGAGTCGAACCCGGGTTTAGAGCTTGAAAAGCTCTCGTCCTAACCGTTAGACGATAGGGCCGTACTGAAAAGAGTACACCACTCTTGATCGCGAAACAAATTAGTGACAGCTAGAGCTGTTGATATCATAGTGCTCGAATATGATATGGTTTCAAAATGGATGTTAATCGTTTGAGAATTATTGGAAGAAAAGGAGGTATCGCGCGTAATGCGTTACATGGTAATCCAGGGACTCTAGACGGTCGTCGTCGCGGAGGTCTTAACTCGATTCGGACACACATCAAAAATAAAACTGGGTTCAAAGTCCTTAAGTCGGTCACTATTCCTAGACATTCTGCTCGCTTGGCAGAACTCATAGGTATTTTGATGGGAGACGGGCATGTTGGACTCTATCAAACGTCTGTAGTTACCAATTCGGAGACTGATTTTCAACATGCTCTTTTTGTAAAAACACTTATTGAAGACCTTTTCAAAGTCCAGGTAAGTCTAAGTAACAGATGCGATAAAAAGGCCTGTGAGATAGTTGTTTCATCAAAATCAGTTTGCCGTTTTTTTGTAAGCCAAGGTATACCACAAGGAAACAAAATCACATTAGGGCTACATATACCCGATTGGATTCGAAAGAAGCCTCTGTATCGTAAGGCTTTTATACGCGGCTTATTTGATACAGACGGATGCGTGTATCTAGATACTCACCATTATGGTCAGAAAGTGTATAAGAATCTCGGAATAGCTTTTGCAAATCAATCATTACCGCTACTTTCTTTCTTCAAGGAGTCGCTTGAATTCTTTGGACTCCACCCTACCCAAAAGACAAAATTTAGGGTATTTTTGAGACGCAAGGAGGATATTCGTCGCTATTTCGATTTGATTGGCTCGTCAAATGAAAAGCATCTGGAGAAGGTTTATAAGTATTTTCTTCTTTACAAAAAGGAGGGGTCGCATAGAGGTCTAGTGCAGTGGTTTCGAAAACCACCGTGCCGCAAGGCACCGGGAGTTCGAATCTCCCCCCCTCCGCCAGAAAGGAAATTGCAAATGCGAGCTGTCCGCCTCGCTTCGCTCGGCGGCTAGTTTGTATGGGATTTTTGGCGAAAAAGAAATGTTTTTATTAATAAGGGCAAAAGAAATTTTTTCATAAGATTTTTTCCAAGAAGCGGCCAAGTGTCGCTCCTTGACGCATTAGGTATAATATGATACATTGAAGCTAGACTTGGACATGATGTCCAGGTGGAATCAAACAGTCCTTTGAAAGGAGCCATCCATGTACGGATTTGCGCGTGTTCAAATGGCAGTCGAAAAACGTCAGCGATTCGAAGACCAGCGCGAGAAATGGGTAGAGACCCGTGAAGAAGACGGCAGACCAGTTGAGTATCTCATGGTCAAGTGCGAGAAATCTGGACAGCCCTGGCCCCGCCAGCGCGTGCTTCGCTTCAACGAAGATGAGCTTCGCGAATGGCAAACGGTCAAACACGGGTACATGACCACGGCGATGCGGTACAACTTCGCATTTGCGCCGCTCGTACTGCTCGCCATCGGCATCGCAGGCTGGGTTTTTAGCTCCTGGTCCACTGGTCTCGTCGCACTCGTGGTGACGACAGCTATTTGGTTCATCGTCACGGTGCGTCGAGGCGATCGTCTCGACGCCGAATCGAAGATGACGAAGCGTCGTATTCTCTCGAGTCATGGCAACATTCCGGCGGATGATGTGGGTATGGCTGACCAGTACTACAAAAACTGTGTCATTCTGTCGGCGATTCCGCGCTGATGCCATCCCAGGCCTTGTGAGTTTACCTCGCGAGGCCTGTTCTTTTTTCTGCGAGAATTTGCCGCCAAAGAAAAACTTGAAATTGTCAGTGTGCGCGGCGGAGCCGCTCATTTTTGCCCCCCCGTTCGTTCCGAGTCCCGATTGCGAAGCAATCGCGGACGAGGAAATTCCGTTCGAGCTATTTTCAAAATACACCGCCAGAAAGGAAATTGCAAATGCGAGCTGTCCGCCTCGCTTCGCTCGGCGGCTAGTTTGTATGGGATTTTTGGCGAAAAAGAAATGTTTTTATTAATAAGGGCAAAAGAAATTTTTTCATCAATTTTTTAAGATTAGAAACAGCAGGGATGCTGATTTTTTGTTGTTACGTTTACTATTGACATAATCTATAAAATAGAATATTATAATATTGGTTCATTCGAGGCAATTCCGCCCCGAAGTTTCCAGGCAGGCTTAGCCTGCAGGAGGACAGTATGGCTATTTTGAAGCTTAAGGTTTCGCCATCAGTGTTCGCTCAATTGTTTGAGGAGCTAGAACGAGATCCAAATCAATTTCAGGTTCGCCAGATGGTGGTTACTCCTGGCAGTAACAACTCGTACTGCGGAGAAGTTGTGAATGTCGTTCGTATTCTGCCAGGGGAACGTAAGTTCACGGGTAGGGATGTCGAGGTAACTCTGGAGATACTCGAAGAAGTTACAACTGAAATCCTTGCCGGCCGCGAATCTGTCACATCAAAGAAGGTTGGCAGAGCTAAGATAGACGCCCTCTTTGATCTTCTCAAGATTTTCCCGCGAGCACAGAAAAAGACTAAGGAATAGGTCTTTATCGCCCGCCGCGCGTTGTTAACGCGCGGCGTTTCTTTTTCATAATTCAAAGAGCGAGAATTTGCCGCCAAAGCCAGTTAATTTTTCAATAGTTAAAATTGAAAAATTAACTGAATTGAGTTATACTTAACTCAATTAAAAACTTGAAATTGTTAATGCTCTCGGCTTTTTAATTCATTTTGCCCGCCCGATTCATCCGAGTCCCGCGAAGCGGGACGAGGAGCGAATTCCGTTCGAGCTATTTCAAGAATACACCGCAAGATTTTATTGTTTCTTGATCCAGAGATAAATATCCTCAAGTGCTTTTACTCCGTCGCCTGCAGCGATATTGTTCTGATGGTATAGCTCGTCTGTGCAATCGCCGGCGGCCCAAATTCCATCAAGATTCGTTCGCTGATTACGCGGGTCAACCTTTACCCTCTTTATAGCGTCAAATTCAACTAGTCCTTCTACAAATCCGGTATTCGGGATAACTCCTGCTTCTACGAAGACACCGGAAACTGCCAGCTCTTTTATCTCCCCAGAATCTTTATCAGTATATTTCAAACCGCTTACGAATTTATCTCCCAATATTTCAGTCGGCTCGGCGTGCGCGAGGATGCGCATATTTGGATGCGCCCGTGCTTTCTCTACTGTTATCGGGTCAGCTTTGAATTCTGCGTGGCGATGTATGAGTGTCACAGATTTTGCATATGCGAGAAGTTGAAGGGCAGTTTCAAAGCCGGCATTACCGCCTCCTATAACGGCGACGTCCATTCCGCTAAATAGCGGACCGTCGCAGGAAGCGCAGTACGTAACGCCTTTGTTTTCAAACTTGTCGGCGCCTAGGATATCCAACTTGCGCCTACCGGCACCCGTGGCTATTAAAACTGCTTTTGCGGTAAATTCTTTTCCTGTTTTCGTTTTCGTTAAAAACCCACCGTCGGTCTTTGACAGCGACTCCACCCGCTCGTGCAAGACAAGTTCAACGATGTCACTCTTCACTGCATCAAGATGAGTGGCGAACGATTTGGCGAGTTCTTGGCCGTGAATCTTTGGCGAGCCAATCCAATTCTCAATGCCGTCTGATACGACAGACTGTCCGCCGATTTCTTCTGTTATTAAAACTGTTTTTAATTGCTTGCGCGCTGCATACACGCCGGCGGCTACTCCCGCCGGCCCGCCACCGATAATTATCAAATCAAACATATACGCATTCTACTACAACCTACTCACTATCACTTACAAACTATTTCTTGTGTCTTCGGAGAAACGCAGGAATGGCGCCCCATGTCTCATCATCTTCGGGAGCAGAAACAGCCGTTTCTCTCTTGTGAGGCACAGCGGTTACGATAGGCTCTTCTTTTGTAACTGCCGGCGACTCTGTTTTTTCTTTTTCGGCTTTGTTTTCCGTCCTATCATCGCGCTTCAGGACATCATGATAGATTCGTCCGCGTTCCTCGTCGCGCTTCTCTGCAGGCACGGACATAGAGAATAGCGACCGCTCAATGCCGGAGTGCGAAGAGTGCGCGAGACTCTCGGGAAATCCTGTGGCAATGACGATAATACGCACTTGGCCTTTCTTAAGCTTATTGTCCTTCATCACGCCCCAGATAATCTTGGCGTTCTTATCCACTGATTCGCTGATAATTTTAGACGCCTCATGCACCTCCATGATACCGAGGTCGTCTGAATGGGCGACGACCCAGAGAACTCCCTTGGCGCCTGAAATGGAGATATCCAGAAGAGGGGAGTTGACCGCGCGCTGTGCCGCCTCCTTCGCGCGTTCGTCGCCTTCGGCGACGCCGATGCCCATAAGAGTGGGACCCGCGCCCTCCATAACGGCCTTGATATCGTTGAAGTCGGTATTAATGTCGCCGGGAGTGCGGATGATGTCGGACACGCCTTCTACCGCTTCTCGCAGGACTTCATCGCAGAGCGCGAACGCCTGCTTGAGCGAGAGATTTTTTTCAACTACGGTGAGTAGTTTGTCGTTCGGTATGACGATAAACGCGTCCACCTCTTTTTTAAGTTCAGAGAGACCGCGCTCCGCGATATCCTTGCGTTGTGCGCCTTCAAACGAGAACGGTTTAGTAACGATTGCGATAACAAGCGCGCCGACCTCTTTTGCAATTTTGGCGACGACTGCTGAAGCTCCGGTACCTGTCCCGCCTCCCATCCCGCAGGTGATGAACACCATATCAGACCCCTGCAAGGTTTCTTGAATCTGCTGGCGTGTCTCTTCGGCGGCGCGCTTCCCAAGGTCGGGATTCATTCCTGTGCCGAGTCCTCTGGTCAAGTTCTTGCCGATGTGAATCTTGCGTTTAGAAAGTGCGCGATGGAGGTCCTGCGTGTCGGAATTCACCGCGACGAACTCAACTCCGCGGACCTTGGAATCTATCATGTGATTAATCGCGTTACAGCCGGAGCCGCCGACTCCAACGACGCGAATACGGGCGAACGTCTCTACCTCTGGTTCAACGCGTTTGGACATATCAATAAAATTATGTGAAAAGTTACGTGCTCGCTATCATACCAGACGCTGATAATATGCAAATATTGACAACCTGCGAATAAAACTCATTATTTAAGGCAAGAATTGTTCAAAAAATTTACTGATGGTGGTACCAAGTCCGCGTTTCGGCACGTTCGTGTCGCCGGTGAGTCCCCAGAGCGCGAGGCCGTATGCGACTGCCCATGTCGCATCGCGAATCTTCGTATCGGCCGAGAGGCGAAACTCCGCGAGCCGCGAAGGAAGCTTCAATGACCCTCTCGCGATGTCGCTGATGGAACCGGCCCCGGCCCCTCCGCCGGAAATGATGATGCCGGCTGGCAGGGGACCCCGCCGCCCGAGCGATTTAAGATGTTTGTCAATCAGAGCGAACATAGCTTCAAGCCGATTCGCGATTAGAGAATCAACTTTTTTTCGCGGGTACATCGCTCCGGAGAGCCGTCCAACTTTCACCCGCTCCGCTTCTTCAAGAGAGACGCGCAGGCCGAGAGCGATATCATCGGTGATGTGGCTGGAGCCCATCGGGAATACTTTTACGGATATTGGAATTCCTTCATCGTAAACAACGATAGAAATTGTTTCAGCGCCTATATTCGCGAGAACGCACCCTTTCATTTTTTGGTCGCCTTCAAGGAGCACGTAGGAGCCGGCGAGAGGCGATGCCATCTGGTCAATGACTTCAATGTCAGAATCTTCAACCGCTTGAGCGAGAGCTTCTTCATGCTGTGCGAGACAAGTGACGAAGAGGTAGTCAACTTCCAGACGGACTCCTTTCATCCCGAGCGGGTCGCCAAGTACCTTATTGCTGTCAACGCGGTATTCAAGCGGGATGCTATGAAGGACATGTCTATTGATAAATCCCGGAGCCGCCACTTCGCGCGCCATTTTCCCTGCTTTTTCAATATCTAATGCGGTTATCTCCTGGTCTGCGCGCGAGATGACGGTAGAGCCGGTCGCGCGCGCTTCGTCAAGAGAAATACCGCCTACGGCTAAAAAACCGGAGCGCAGAGGCACGCGCGCGACGGACTCGGCCTCCTTTTTCGCTTTAAGAATGCTCGCCGACACCTCTTCTTTATTGACTATGTATCCGTGACGCAGACCCTTGGACTCGGCTAGGCCCGTGCCGAGGATGCGCAGTTGCCGCCCGTTTTGTTTGTCGTACAGCTCTTCAACGACGACCATCTTTACCTGATACGTGCCGATGTCTATTCCTGTTGCTATGCGTCTTTTCATAGCGCTCCAAAAGTCTTCGTTCGCATTTATCCATCTTATCACTATGTGCCCATCCTTTTATGTGCAATACGGCGTGGATAAAGAGAAGAAGGTTGTAGGTTGTAGGTTGTAGATTGTAGGAGGGAGCCTGCTTGGTTGCGACAGCCGGACAAATAATAATTTCTGCACTTTTATTTCCGACAGCATAAGAGAGAACATTCGGGACATAATTTTTACCACGAAGTTTTTTGTTTAATGCGCGCGCTCTCGTTGCGCCTACGAAAGCCAGTGAGATATCCCAGCCGGGGAGCACCTCGTCTGCAATTTTAGAAAAAACAGCACGCGATGCCGTCCGGTGCCGCGTGAGGTTCTGTATTGAAACACCCGCCATTCCTTTAGCGCCTGCCTCCCTTACGAACCTTCTTTGCGGCCGGGTCTATCTTACCGAGCTTCACGAGCTCGTTGTACGTCTCGCGGCGGACTTTAGAAATAAGAGCGCGCCTAAGGCCGACATTCTTGGATTTCGTACGTTTAAAGTATCGGCGGTCGCGCATTTCTCTCACGAGACCTAACCCCTGCGCCCTCCTAGTGAATCGGCGAATAAGCGCGGTTGCGCTCTCGTTCTTCCCGCGCTTCACCTCCACTCGTGTTCCAGCTGTCATTGTGAAAGGACTCTAGCACATCTGATACTTAATTGTCCACGTTTGTCTGGAATATGGAATCTCCCTATTTCTGACGGTCGACAAAGATAGGGATATTCTCGTGTACCTTAATTTACGCTATAGCGTGAAATAAGGTGCACGCAAAAAATAAAAAACAACGCCCGCTGGTCGCGGGCGTTCACAAATGTTCGTACTGATGAGTGCACCATCATCGCGCAAGCCGATGCATTTCTTGGGTGAGCTCCTCGGCTCGTTTGGTCAAACGATCGGCGAGTTTCCCGAGAGAGTAACCGACGAATCCTGCTTGCGGACATATTGCACAAAGACCTTTGACGACTTCCAATAAAACTTCAACAATTACCTGTTTTCGGTCAAATTCAGTCATGTTGCCCTCCGATAGTAACGGTAGAACATCAACAAAATACCCTTGGTCCTTATACTCCTTTCTTCTCTGAAAGTCTATGCGAACGACTTCAGGCGTTCGGCGAGGCCAAGGAGCGGGAGTATAGTCTGCTCCTGTGTCTGACGATTGCGCAGAATGACGGAATTTTCAAGAGCCTCCTTGCGCCCCATGATGAGCAGGTAGGGACTGTTGCGGCGTTCGGCTAGGTGAATCTGTTCGGTCAAAGACTCAACGCCGATGTCCTGTGCCAGAGAAACGCGAGTTTTGCGGAAGTCCTCGGCGAGTTTAATTGAGAGCCGTTTCGCCTCGTCGCCAATGTGGACAAATGAGAAACGCAACCGCGAAGGGGAATTCTTTTTTACGACACTTCCGCTACTCGCTATTTGAAATACGGCGCCGGTCGCGCTGAACGGCGGCGATGGAAAGAAATGGCGAGCGAGGTCGTTATAGTGCGAACCCCACGCCACACGGTGCCCGCCAACAGTAATTTCAAAACACATGTCGTTCCAAACGTTTCCGCGGCTGATTAGATGCCGCGCGAGTTCGTACGGAGTCTCCGTCATCTCAAGATATTCAAGAAGGTCTTCAAAACGTTTCCGGCTTGCATCCGAGAGATGTTCTGTCGGTGACGGAAGGTCCTCCGTACACTCGCGCGAGATGGCGAGCTCTGCGGCGAGTAGCGTATCCTCTTTGGCGCGAGTGACGCATTCTTCTGGAAGCGTCTCCGCGTGTTTTTTAAAGAAGGCACTAAGCTCGCGCGCGTATCGCGCGCGAGTCTCTTTATCGCCCATTGAATTTATGCGCACACATGGTTCCTCATGGAATAAATCACGCGTTAAAGCCGTGAGGGCGCGGATAACAACGGCGTCCGCGATTGCGCGGTCGGTGCCGAGCGCATGAAATTGTATGACGGCCTTTTTCGGTGCGGGACGGCCTGGAGCAATATTCGTATGCCAGATAAATAACGGCTGTCTTGGAGTCGGCGCGTATGCGTTGTTCTGGCATCGTCTCAAGAAGCCCGCTACTGTTTCTGCGACAGAATCAAGAGCGAGAGCGGCGACCGCATCGGGGTAACCTGCTTTTCCGCCGCTCCGCCTGTTGGCGGAGGTGGTAATGGAAGCGAGCGGAGTAAATCCGAAGTACTGTCCTACGGCGTGCGTTTTATTCAAAAGTTCTTCCGCAGGAATCGTGTCGCGCGTCATATTGCCGTTGTCGTACTTGAATTCGCAAACGTGTATGAAGCGTCGCCAGGGAAAAAAGAGCTTTTTGGTATTGGCAATAACCGCAGGTCAACGCGTCCGACTATATTCTTCTCCGGTAGAAGTCCCCAGATGCGGCTGTCGGAACTATTTGGGCGATTATCGCCCATCACGAAGTACTCTCCCGGGTTGAGAGAGACATTGTCGGTATAGGTCGCATCTTCATTCACGATATACGGCTCGGTTAGCGCTAGTTTTTTTCTGTCGGCTGTAATTATCGTCACGACACCATGACTGATGGAAACTGTTTCTCCGGGAAGTCCGATAATGCGTTTTATATAAAAAACGGAAGGGTTCCTTGGATAGCGGAAAACGACAACATCTCCGCGAGCCGGCGCTATGAAGTTATAAACCAGCTCGTCAATTATGAGATAATCAAGATTTTCAAACGTCGGATGCATAGAATCGCCGTCAACTACGAACGGCGAGATTACAAATGTGCGGATCGGAATGACCACTAGGACAATCAGGAGCGCCAATGTGAAAAGGTCTTTCAACAAACCCTTCCAAGTGTCAGACATGCGAGCATTGTACTCGTGCATTTGTAACATGCAAGCATTCTCGCTCGTTGGTAAGCAAAAATGATCGCGCTCCGGGCCGCTAGGCCAAGTCTAACTATCATTTTTGCTCACCAACTCGCTCGTATGATACGATTGAGGCATGACAATAATAATCGTTGGTCTCGGTAACCCGGGGAAGGAGTATGAAAAGACGCGGCACAACGCCGGAAGGAGCGCCGTGGAGCTCGTGGCAAAGCAGGAAGGCTTTGACGACTTTGTTTTCAACAAAAAAGCGAACGCATTGGTAACAAAAGGCGGGGAACTGACTCTCGTTTTACCGGAAACGATGATGAACGCTTCCGGCAAAGCCGTTAGCGCGTTTATTAAAACGCCTAAAGCGGCGAAAAATCTTGTAGTTATTCATGACGACTTGGATTTACCTCTAGGTACGCTCAAAATGGTGTTCGGTCGCGGGAGCGGCGGACACAAGGGAGTAGAGAGCGTCATGCGCGCGATAAAAACACAAGACTTCGCACGCATCCGCATCGGCATTTCAGGAGTTGGGAAAAAGAATCAGGCAAAAAAAGTTCATGGTGAAGAGAAAGTAATTAAACAAGTGATAGGGAAGTGGAAGCCATCTGAAGAGGCGACTTTCAAAAAAGTTCTAAAAAAAGCCGCCGAGACCATCCGTCTCTTCGCCGCCTCTGGTCTCCCATCCGCCACCCAGTTCGCCAACACCCACTAAAAACAAAGGCGACACACAAGTTGCCGCCTTTTGCACGTCTGTTTCTACTCCTTCAGACTGCCGTCATCATTGAGATGTGTGTTCATCGGACAATGTGGTTTGTGATGTACCTCGTTCGCCATACCCTTTTTTGATCCATATGGAAAACCATATCGTGATTCACACAGCCATCCGTGTGTACCGCACGCGAGACATTTGCCTGCCTCGTAACCTCCGTGATTTTCGGTGATTTGTACGACTACATCGGCATCGAGTTCAAGCGTGATTTTCTTGCCCATACACACCTCCGTTTGTTTAGAGTCTGTGCGGAGTATATACAAAACGTAAGAAAATGGAAGTGAGGGACGCTAAGCGTCCCTCACTCGAAGGAACCGGAGGTGTGCAATTCGAAGTCGTCAGGTATGTTTCGGCCAATAATCATGTCTCGAGCGAACTCGCGATAGTCATTTGGACTGTACAGCGATGAAAGGAATTCTTTATCCACTATTGGCCGATCGAAATTTCCAACATAATCGCCGAGACTCGAGTATGGATACGCACTCGCCCATTCGTATGCCTCGTCAAAATTGTTTCGCGCCCAATCGTAGCCATTCGGATGAACGTCAAATGCATTTTTTACTTGAATGTATGCCGATAC
>JBBTWA010000085.1:20978-22784 GCA_038063025.1 Patescibacteria group bacterium
CGTAGCCATTCGGATGAACGTCAAATGCATTTTTTACTTGAATGTATGCCGATACATATCGGAAGTAATTGTCGTCGTCTATGGTCCGTGCGCAGTACGAACCCTGGAAGAGCGATCCTTTTTCTTCATACCGTTCGTTGAATCTTTTTGCCATACCGGTGCCGAGTCGGTGCATAAAACGTGCTATACCGCCATCCTTTATTTCTTGAAGCAAAAGATGGAAATGATTCTCGACTAGCCCGAAAGCCATAAGGAGAACATGTGCGTCGCGCTCCGGCCAATGAGATGGCCGTTCAAATGTTTTATGAACATGCGCTTCATACAAATCGCGATACCAGTTCGGAGAAGCAAAGCTGTCATTGAAATGAGTTAGCATAAGCAAAAATCGAAATCTGTCTGTTTCATCACGAACGATAGGCAATCCTCGCGTCCCTCGCTGGACGACATGAACATACGACCCGACGCTGAACAATTCCTTCCGCATAGTACATAGAATCATACACGGCTATGAGGGACGCTTAGCGTCCCTCAACAATACTGATGTGGATAAGTGAGGGACGTTAGGCGTCCCTCACAAACAAATAAAGTTACTTCTTTTTACCGGCGAAGGTGAGGGTCATGCGCTGTTCCTTCGGTTCAAAGAGGGAAATTGTGAAGGGATACGTCTTGCCGAGTTCAAGCGTCGCGCGTAGCTCGGCAGGCGTCGCGAATTCCGAGACGTGAACAAGACCAGCGACGCCTTCTTCAATAGAGGCGAGCGCGCCGTGCTTGTTGTACTTGATAACGACACCTGGTACTTCCATACCTTTACTGTAGCGTTCAGAAGCTGTGTGCCAAGGATTCTCTTTAAGCGCTTTTATAGATAGAGAAATTTTCCCGTCTTTTATCTCAATCACCTTAACGCGCACCTTGTCGCCGACGGCGCAGAACATATGCGGGTCCTCTACTAGGCCCCAATCAAGTTCGCTGATATGAACGAGCCCCTCCAGTCCCGGCTCAATCCTCACGAACGCGCCGAAATCAACAATGCCCGTCACTTCGCCGTCGGCAATGTCTCCGACTTGGTACTTATCAATGATGGACGCTTTTTCTTCGGCTTCGTTGCCGGTACGCTCCGAGAAAATAAGCTTTCCTTCCTTCGCGTCGGCAGTAATGATTCGTACAGATAGAGGGTGTCCGACAAGCGACATGAGCGCGCCGAGAATCTTGTCCTTATCGCCCTCCGGCACGCGCGGATAATGCTCCTTGGATAACTGTGAAGCCGGCAGAAATCCCTGTATCCCTTGCCACGACAACATAAGACCGCCTTTATTCGCCTCTTCAACGACGAGAGAATACGGAGTCTGCGAGAGAATCGCCGTCTCGGCCTCGCCCCAGATAGCGGCTTGGCGCGCCTCTTTAAGAGATAGCTCTATGTAGCCGTCGCGACCTGCGGGGTCAACGACCTTCGCGCTGATGATGTCGCCCGAGTTTGCCTTGCGCAATACATCAGCGGCGTTGAGGTATTCGCGACCGTAGATAAGTCCCGTTCCAAACGGAGCGAGGTCGATGTAAACACGGCCTCTGCTTATCGCAATAATCGCGCCTTCAACCAAGTCGCCGCTCGATGGCGGCATCGTGATGGCGTCAAGCATAGAGGCCATAGGATGTCCCTCGGGCAGATGTATAGTCGGCAATGGAACAGAAACTTTCTTCTTCGTCTCTTCAGACATATAATTTAAAGACGCGCGGATTTTCGGAATCGGGTATCAGTCACACTTCTGCAGTGTGGCGGAGGTTAGCCCTCATCTACTTCTCCAGCACGCA
>JBBTWA010000086.1:0-3161 GCA_038063025.1 Patescibacteria group bacterium
CTGTATCTGCTCCGGAGACGCATTGGTGGTAATGTCCCAATCCTTAGGTTCTAAGCCGATAATCAGGTCGCGGACGCATCCGCCGACGAGGTACGACTCAAAGCCTGCGTCGCGCAGTCTTGAGCTCACCTTAGAAACTTCTTCTGGAATGCGATATTGCATTTCCAAATCGTAACATAATAACGTAGTATTAAGATGCGCCTCGGTGGTGAAATGGATATCACATCTGACTTCGGATCAGACGTTCCGGGTTCGAATCCTGGTCGAGGCACATACGAGCAGAGCGAGGATGTGCCTCAAAGCACGTCTGGGAGACGTGCGGACAGGATTCGAAGACCTTGCGAGCATATTTTGCGATTTCCTGAAGCAAAATATCCGCAAGGTGTACTGAAACTGTAAGTTTCGAAAAACGTAATCATGTTCCTGGCGAGGCATCAAACTAGATTTGTGGTATCTTTAAACATGAGCCGTATTAATTTTGGGGAAGAAAATTTTTTAATCATGGGACTGTAATTTATGAATATCTTGACTCGCCTTTTCATATTTGGAACAATTTTTGTTTTAATACTTGTGACTCTCAATTTGTACAGTGGGGGTTTTGATGTTTTGCGTTGGGCGGTGTTTGTATCCGGCTTGGCTCTTATCTACACTACCTATCTAAATCGTACTATTGGATGGATTATTGTTTTTGCCGCAATCACCATAGTATTTAATCCGTTTTATCAATTTTTGCATTTGGAAAAAGAGGTTTGGCGAGGTGTAGATGTTTTTGTGATTGCGACATTTTCTGTATTTCTCTGGCGTTATTATGCTATTAAAAAGAAAGGTAATCAGTTTGAAGAGTATATTTCTTCTTTGTTTCCAAAGAAAAATTTGATTCGCCGGCTGGCGAATGTTAGTGGTGCGGTTGGTTCGGACTAATTCAAGAATACTGCACCAAAAATAAAATCTAGCGGTATGATATGATGTCGCGCAGGCGGGTATAGTTTAATGGTAGAACATCTGGTTGCCAATCAGATAGCTGGAGTTCGATTCTCCATACCCGCACCGGAAGAGCAGGTGAATTAACGTTTTTTCATCATTATTCCAATTCCTGCGTTGTTTTGAATATAATTCATTGCTGAATTGAGAATTTCAGCGTTATCTTTAAATTGTCCAAGCCCTATATTACAGTTTGAGCACAACAGACCTCGGACTAACATGGTGTCATGACAATGATCGAGTACGGGTCTCGTCATTGGGTTTTTACATATACCGCATAGGCCGCGCTGTCTCTCAAACAAGTCGGCATAAAGCTGTCGATAGGGACCTGCAGTCCCGAATTTAAGAACTAACTTCTTGTCATCAAGGCATCGTTGACAGCATGTTCGTCCTGGAGCAGATGGGTTCTTTGTACAACTTGGGCAAATACCCTTTTCCTTAAATTCACGTTTCCGTTTCCGTTGATAAGCTAAAAAACGTTCCCTTTCTTTTTCTGACTTCCAAGAGTTTGGCATGTATAGTATCCACAGTAGCATGTCGTGGAAACTTGAAAAAGGGGAAAAAGGTGTTAACACTGGGGATAAAGGACACGGGACTTTTATGAGAGTCCGTGAAATAGTGAGTGAATGAGCCGTTATTCTAAAAGGCATACTTAGTTATGGACATCTCGTCTTACACGCGTAAACAGGTGGGGAAGTTGGGCGAGGATGTGGCCTGCGAGTATCTTAAGCGGCATGGTTTCAGGATTCGTGACCGCAATTATGTTAAAAAAACGGGCGAACTGGACATCATCGCGGAGAAAGAAAATACACTGCATTTTGTTGAAGTTAAGACGGTTCTTGCGCATAACTTTCTTTCTGAAAAAAGTTCCAGTGATGAGTACGACCCCTCGCTCAATCTGCATGAAGCGAAGGTGCGAAAGGTCGCGCGGACTGGCGAGTGGTATGTCCTTGAGAAAAAATGGGAAGGGGAGTGGCAGGTGGATGGGATGCTGGTGTGGCTGCGCCGTCGCGACGGCATGGCGCGCGTCTCATACCTTCCACAAATCGTATAGACTATTTGGGCGTGATATTTTATCCCAAATGATATACTGTATGGTATGACTAAAAAGAAATGTGACTACTGCGGATTAACTTTCCCCGTCGATTATTTCCATGTGGCTGTAACTACACGAGACAAAATTTACAGGCGACGTAAGTGTCGTAATTGTTATCGATTAACGAAGCTGGCTCTAATTGAAAAACACTACGCATGGCTTAGTGAGTATAAACAACAAGTCGGTTGTGCGCGGTGCGGTATTAAGGACCCGCGCGTCCTTGATTTTCATCACAAAAAAGGTGAAGATAAGCTGTTCACGATAGGTGGTTTCAGACGAGAAGTTGGATTCGAAAAACTTCAAACAGAAATAGACAAGTGCGAGGTGGTCTGTGCGAATTGTCACAGAATTATTCACGACGAAATAAAATTAAGGAAAAACGGGGCGTAGTATACCGGTAGTACGCCTGCTTTGGGAGCAGTAGGACCGAGTCCGATTCTCGGCGCCCCGACCGAATTAAATTTAGTATCCAAAACAAAATAGCGTTTAGCACTATTTTGTTTGCCAAACGCTATCAGGACATTATCTCGGAATCTTCTCCTTTACCCAATAGAACGCGCCGTGATAAACGTTCTGTTCGATTAAACCCTTCCTTTCGAGTTCTTGAATAATTCTCCTGTCGCCACGACTTGTATGGACTCTGCCGTCAGTGTCTGCGCGCCGCAAAAACTCGCGTTCTTCCTGAGAAAGATTCTCATGTTCATACATAACCATCTCCTCTTCAGATTCCCCACGCATTCTACATTTCTACAATTTTAGTGCAACTGCGCGGTGATGATTGATTCTAGAGCCGGAATTTTTGGCGCAAAATTGGAAATAGAAGTGGCTGTCGGCTGTGCGAGAAGGAAATCAAGGGCGTTGCCAGTCTCGCTCGCATACGCGGCGCGAATGTAGGACGAGGTGATGGCATCAAGCTTGCGGGTGTCGGTCGTGCCCTTGGTAGTGCTCGTGGTAATTGTTCCGACTAGCTCGCTGTTTATGTTTGAAACACCGCCACCAGAGGAACCCTCTTGCGCGGCGGCGGAGCCGCCGAGCGCGAGCACATCAATCGTGTTCGTAGCGAACGTGAATACATCTTTAACAG
>JBBTWA010000087.1:0-2596 GCA_038063025.1 Patescibacteria group bacterium
TTTTTGAACTGCTGTCCTGGTTTGTGTCTTCAACATCAAGCGCTACTCCAGCAGTGAGCGTGTCTCCCAGAATTTTTTCAATCGCTCTGCCAGCCGTTACAGCACACTTGCCGACTCCGACATAATAAACTTTTCTCCCCGCAATTTTAAAAATCTTGTCAGCGATATGCAGCTCATCACTTACAACTTGCGCCTTGCGCATTACAGCTCTATCCGTATTTATCGCTTCAAACCCCGCCTCAACAATACTTAGCGCATCGCGCCGCAACTCACTCACTCCCAGCTCCCCAAAGTTTCGTATTTGCCCCATGACTTTATTATAACTTGAATTATGGTAACCTAATTACAGTAAGTCCCCGAAACGCAGTTTCTTTGAGAAGGAGCAAAGGATGAAACCCGAAATTGCCCATCTGATAACCGGAATTAAAGTACATTCTCCGCATGCCGATCACAAACGAACTGATACCGATTTTGGCGGTTCGCACACAGACCTAAAACGGGCAGTTGAGTTGTATACGTCATTTTGTGACTCCGGCGATAATATGTTCGCTGGCGAGATTTGGCTCAATCTCAAGAACGAAAAAACCGGACAAGTTGATACGGCCGTCATCTCGATTACTAGTCAGGAATTATTCCTTACTGTTCCGGCGTAGGTACATGATCATTCGACAATTATTCATTGGCAAAGCAACCTAGCCGATAGGTATCCAGATGGGTGTATGGTGGAAGAAAATCCAAATTTTGAAGTGAACCACCTTATTCGTGATAATTCTAAAACGACCCCGACATAGATCGGGGCGTTTTCATATATGTCCACGGTTTATATCGTATACAACACGAAAATTACTTTACCGTAACATCGTCTATAGTGAATAATAAGGTAAAGTAATTTTGTGTAAATTTTATTGAGGTCTTGTCTTGTTAAATATGGAAATTCAATTTTGCTAAATCTTCTGGTTTTGTGTAGAAAATAACCTGTTTAGAAATACCTTTCAGAGTATCCGAAATTTCGACGCCTTCTTTAGCAATAACAATAATTGGTTTCTTTCTGGCGTAGGCATATCCAGCTTCAATTCCAAGGCCGACTCCTTTTTCGGAAAAATCGGCGATAAAAACGTCGCAGTCGTCAATGGCTCTCAATGCGAGAGGCATGAATTCTTGCGGCGTCATTTTTACTGCGCCCCATTTTTCATAGTCACGAACCATCACTACTGTTTCTAGGCCAGCAGTATGGAGCGTGTCGGAAATTTTCTCTATAGATTCTTTGTCGCTATAGTCTTCCTTAAATTTGAAGGCGACGTAGGCTTTCATTTCAATCAACTATAGGGCCCGCGGCGGCCGAGGGAGGTATAAAGGCGCGGGAGGACGAATCTGTCCAGACCCCAGTAGCCGGCGACGCGCCACGCTAGGATTAGGAAGATAGATAGTGTAAATAGAATCGGATTGATACTTACTGTGCCAGCGAGCATGAAGTTAAGATTCATAAACAGGCCGAAGAATGCGGCAACGCCGACAACCGCGCCGACGATAAGTCCGACGCCGACTAAGACTTCGCCGACTGCGATGGCATTTGACCACGAGACGGCGTTCGGAAGCACGGTACTTTTAAGAAATGAAGCGTACCACATCTGGACATCCGGATGAGCCCCGCCGGTCTTCGCGAGCGCTCCCGCCACGAACCCCTTAATAGCGCCACCGGCCCCGCTGCCGAACCATACGGGGTTTAATACCTTATCCATTCCAGCTACGAGCCATTCGTAGCCGACATAGAGGCGCACGACGAACCAAAGCGGAGCGCTCTCCTTACTGATAAAAAAGAAATGCGGAAACCATGATTGCTGAAGCGGGTATGTGGTCATACTAGTATAGTAGAACAAATGAGAGGAAATGCATTAACCGTTTGGGGAAAACAATCTATAAAGTCCTTCATAGACCGGACGACGATGTATCGGCTGATGCTCTATTACCTTTTGACGCTGTTTATCGCCGCGCTCGCGGCGAGCGCGGCGGGCTACTTCTCGGCCCCTTTTTCAGCGCTTTTGTGGTCTGTCGCTGTACTCTCAATTTCTGCTTGGATTTCAAATAAATTGTTCGCGCGAATATTCGGCGCAGTCACAAATGTTGAGTCGTCTTTAATCACCGCGCTAATACTCGCGCTCATATTGGTTCCAGCAGAATTTTCTGACATTAACGATTCAATAATTCTCGCGGCAGTCGCCGTTGTCGCATCCGCTTCAAAATACATTCTCGTATTCCGCAAGAAACACATTTTCAATCCCGCGGCGCTCGCCCTAGCGATGTCCGTGCCTCTTTTTGGCGCACTAACGGCTTGGTGGGCATCCGGAAGCATCTTTCTTCTGCCAATCATTATCATAGGAGGTTTAATAATCGCGTATAAATTGCAAAAGTTTGACCTAATTACCGCATTCTTCGCCGCCTCTCTTATAACAATCGCCCTCATCTCGCCGAACTTTGTAGTAGGAGTCCAAGCGGCGTTTTTGTATTCCGCCATATTCTTCTTCGTATTCGTCATGCTCACAGAGCCACTCACGATGCCGAATACTCGCGCGCTTCGCATCGGCTATGGAATTTTAAT
>JBBTWA010000088.1:0-2168 GCA_038063025.1 Patescibacteria group bacterium
GGTCAGACGGTCGTCATAACAGGCACTTTACCGACACTTTCTCGTGAAGAAGCCGAAGTACTCGTGCGCCGTGCGGGCGGCAAGGCCACCGGCACCGTCTCTGCCAGAACGTCCTTTGTTGTCGCGGGCGAAAATCCTGGCACCAAGCTCATCAAAGCCGAACAGCTGAGCGTTCGTGTCATATCTGAATCCGAATTTTTTAGGTTACTGAATAGTGTTCAACACCAAGCGTAGCACAAACTGGTGATGTTTAGATAGAATTTTGCAGAATAATATGTCTTTCTATCTTATGACGGCCGTCAAAAAATAAGAAGTGAATTTTTTCATATCGAGGCATGCTTTCGCACGACAATGCGTACAAGATTTTGTAGAAACTATCTTCATGTTAGAGTTATCAACATGGCAACAGTAGAAGATGTCAAAATGCTCGCGGCGCTGGCGAGAATACGAGTAGAAGACTCGGAGCTGAAGAAGTTCACGAGCGAGTTTGACGCGATACTCGCGTACGTTGGACAGCTTGAAAAACTGGAATTGCCGGAGGGAGAGGCGGTAAAACCGCCCTTGCGGAATGTGATGAGAGAAGATGGTGAGTCACATGCAGGGAGAATGTACACCGAAAAGCTCGCGGAACAGTTCCCAACGCGCGAAGGCGACGCGCTCGCGGTGAAGCAGATAATTTCACATGACTAATAACGGCGTACGGCTACGGTCGCAATACAAAAATCGGTCGCGCTCCGGGCCGCTAGGCCAAGTCTTACTACCGATTTTTGTATTGCGACCTTGCCTATGAAAAAAGCGAATGAAATGACGATAGTTGAGGCGGCCCGCGCGTTGCGCCTGCCTGCGCAGGCAGGCGCGCGTATTACAGTGCGCGAGTTGTGGGACGCGTGTGTTGAAGCGTCTCGTGCGAAGAATACTGAACTGAACGCATATTTGGAAATTTTTGACGCCGATGAGACTGCCATAAATTCTGCGCAGAAGCGCATTGATGGCGGAGACAAGTCGTTACTTTGCGGAATTCCGCTCGCAGTTAAAGACAATATTTTAATAGAAGGAAAGATAGCAAGCGCGGCGAGCAAGATGCTTGAAAACTATAAAGCGACATACGACGCAACGGTGATTAAAAAATTGAAGGAGGCAGGCGCACTCTTTATCGGCCGGACAAATATGGACGAGTTCGCGATGGGTTCTTCCACCGAGCATTCCGCCTTCGGCCCGACAAAAAATCCGCACGATGTTTCGCGAGTACCAGGCGGATCCTCTGGCGGCTCATCCGCCGCAGTCGCCGCCAATCTTTGTATTGCGGCCTTGGGTAGCGACACAGGCGGTTCCGTTCGCCAGCCGACAGCACTTACCGGTATCGTTGGATTGAAGCCGACATACGGAGCTGTCTCGCGCTCCGGACTAATCGCGATGGGTTCTTCTCTTGACCAGATAGGTCCGCTTGCAAAGACAGTTGAGGACGCGCAAATTCTATATGAAGCGATTCGCGGGATAGATTCTCTTGACTCAACAACTATTCCCGATGGGTTATATGGCACGTATAAGTATTCAAAAAATCTTCGCGTAGGAGTTCCGAGGCGTCTGTTACAAGACGGAATTGATGCGGATGTTCTTAAAGCTTTTGACGCAACGCTTGAAAAATTAAAAAAAGCGGGACACGCAGTTATAGATGTAGAACTGCCGATGAGCTCGCATGCTCTCGCCGCTTATTACGTAATCATGCCTGCAGAAGTTTCTACCAATCTCGCGCGCCTTGACGGCGTTCGCTACGGGCTCGCCAAGCGCGGTGAAACTCTCCTTGACGATTATGTTCTATCGCGAACGGAAGGATTCGGCGAGGAAACGCGTAGACGTATTCTACTCGGCACATTTGTGCTTTCATCGGGTTACATTGATGCTTATTATAGGAAAGCTGACGCCGCGCGGGCAGTTTTACGCGCAGAATACGAAAAAGCGTTTGAATCTTGCGATGTTGTCGCATTCCCGACAACGCCGTCTCCTGCGTTTAAGTTCGGCGAGAAGAGCGATCCACTATCTATGTATCTTGAAGATATATTCACAGTGACTGCAAATTTAACAGGCATGCCGGCAATCTCCGTCCCGATGGGTTACGTAGAAAGGGAAGGTCCCTCGACTTCGCTCGGGATAAAGAAACAACTTCCGGT
>JBBTWA010000089.1:0-8777 GCA_038063025.1 Patescibacteria group bacterium
CGGCAAAAGACGAAGAGTCGTCTAACAGTATTAGAAGCGCGGCGAACATCGCGTAGAGCAGCCAAAGCGAGTGAGGAGTGTCAAATACAAAAAAGTTTTGAATCGCGTATATTGTGATAAACAATAGAAAGAGAAATCCGTAATTCAGGACACTCGGCTCCTCTCTGCGGTACAACCTCCATGCATACAGAACGAATGAAACAGTCAGCGCCAAATATAGGACGAGTCCGAACGCCCCATATTGCGCAAAATAATCGAGGTACGCATTGTGAGAGCGGTCAAACCATTGTTCAAGTATTTTGCTTGGGTCGTATACCTTGTCAAAGAGCCGTGCCACATGCTCGGCTCCATACCCAATGAATGGGCGCTGGAGAGCTTCTGCGCCTATGTTACGCCAGACGAAGAGCCTGCTAGAGACGGTGCCGTCTGTAAGCGATATAGAGGCCATACGTTGAATCGGTTCAAACGGAACTTTGGCGAATTGCTCGCGAAAGCCGATGAATATACCTGCAAAAATAACTAGACCTATGAGTCCGTAACGCGCGATTTGTTTAGTCGTCTCGACTCCCATAAAGGCCAAATAGAAAGCAGTAATAAATACCACAACTATGAGTGCGAGAATCGTCCCGCGTGTCGCCGCGAAAAGTATTGCAAGGACCGACAATACAATAGCTGTCCGACTTATAGTAAGCCAGTGTCCGACAGAATCGCGCATCACGATTAGACTCACGAAGAACGCCATGCCGAGATATCCGGCGAGAAACGCGGCATTGCCAAAAGTACTGCCTATACGCCCATTTATCGGCGGCAAGAAGGACGAACTGCCGCCAAAGATTGTTGTTATCCACTGCAGAACTGCAATCCCAGCCACGACTCCAGCTATAACGACAATCGTTTTTACGAGACGTTCTAATAACTGACGGTCGGCAGAAATAAGAATGAGGTAGAAGAAGATGGTAATAATAGTGGAAGTAAGGAGTCCGTCTCCGCGCTCAAAGAGCCCCCAGAAACTGTGATAAAAATCCATGCCGAAATAGGAAGTCACATATTGAACAGCAAGAAGTACGAGAGGAATCCAGCTTACAGGACTACGCAAGCGCCTATAGAAAAACGGTTTCCCAGAAAGCGCGAGGAATATAAAAGTTGCGAATGCTAGTATACCTATCGTCCAGAGTGAAAAAATCTTTATAGATATGTACGGAAACACGAGCCCGCTCACATAAACAATCGGTAGAATCGCAGGAGCTATGAGAAGAAACGGAAACGCTTTTGCTAGGCGGTCTGTCATGGCGTTTCTGGATGCTCTTGATTGAAGTCTGCGAGCGCGTTCTCGAACTGCTCAATAGGTTGAATCTCAAATGCTTTCTCATGTGCTGTACGCGCCGTCTCATATGCGCCAAACCGCTCCATGAGAACTCCAAGATTGTGCCACGGGAGACCTGACGTAGCTCCGCCTTCTCTGACTGCACGAATCAAAAAATCGTATTGCTTCTTACCGTCGCCGAGAAGTTCGTATTGGTTCGCAATTCCAACAGAGAGAATCATCGCTGATGAAGTGGCGGCGATTAGCAGGTTTGAAAGACGTTTTATCTCTGCATCCGCTTTCGCTGTGAGTTCCGGATTATTCGTGTACGCGCCGATAAAATCCCAAGAGGCAACGACGTCTCCTCCGGCGATTGGCAGAGGGTTGGTAGCGGGACGTTTAACAATATTCACCGTCGTTGTGGCAACAGTAAACGAAGTCTCAGAGCCAACTATTTGTTCAGGAGTAGATGTCGCGGCCGGCAGGGCCGGAGAGACGGCCTGTCTCGGAAACAAAAACTGCGCTATGCTCATAGCGAGTAAGACAACTGCAACTGCAACGACAATCAGCCACTTCTTGTTCATTGCGGAAAGCATATCACAACAAAAAACATCCCGCCAAAGGCGGGATGTTTTTTGTAAATTAGAGATTTACGAGCCTGAATTGACAGCCGCACGAGTTTTCGCGCCGAAGTATCCGACGGCGGGAGTGATTCCCTTCGCCTTCTGATACTTTATAAGTGCGGCCTTTGTGAGTGCCCCGAACTTATTCGTTTCATTCCCTGGAGAGCCAGGGCCGCTATTAGCAATGGTGTAACCCTTCGCGTTTAGGTACTCTTGGAGCGCCTTCACCTCGCTTCCAAGAGAACCGACGGTGAGATTAGACTTGAACACGCCCACCGCCGTACTCGTTACCGAGCCTGTGGTAACCGTACCTTCAAGCGACGCCTTCACCTTCGCAATCACCGATGCGTCCGCGTTAAAGGATGCAAGCACATCAAGAATGGACTGTATTTGCGTAGATGAGAGGCCTGAAGCTGACTTTGCCGGAGTTGCGGGCGTAGCTGGAACTGCCGGAGTTGTCGCCGGAGTTGCAGGCGTAGCTGGTGTTGCAGGAATGGCTGAAACGGTAGGCGAACTGCTGCCTCCAGTTGATGTGCTGCCGCTACTGGTTGAAGAACACAGCGTTGTAGACGGCGTGATGGTAACTGTTACGCTGGCGGACGGCTGATATTTAAGAAGCGACTGGCTGCTATTGCAGATATCGCTTGCGATACCGGTAAGAGTGCTCGCCGAAAGCCGTTCAAGACCAGACGCTGTCACCTGGAATACCGAACCGGACGAGAGAGTGACGCTGAAGTCTGACGCGTTTACTGTGATTGATTCAACTGTGGCGCTTGAGCCGGAGACGTTCAGCGTAATGCCTCCGACACTCAATACCGTATCGGTCGTGAGCGTTACGTCGTCAGCCGCGGCGAGCGCGAGAGCCGGAGCGAATAACGCCACTAGAATTCCTGCGCGTGCGAGCATTCGTGGCATAGTGAGTGTAATTAATTAATAAGCAACTCGCTATGCGGCTACTGGAACGCCCAGAAGTTGAATGCGTAGATAGCTGAGCTTATCGTGCCGCCGTCAATACCAGTGTTGAAGGCGTTTACCTGAATCGTACCGCCTGAAGTTGATGATGCGGAAGAAAGATAGACGCGTCCCGGCATGGAGCTTGTCGCCATTACGAAGACCCTATCTGCCGCAGTTAGTACCCCAGTGCCATCTGATGGTGTACATGTGAGCATAACCGTGGTTGATGCTGTAAGAGCGGCCGCTACGGTGGCGCAGTAACCGGCTGTTGCTCGTGTAAGCCGAGTTCCAGTCTGGCCGACCTTAAACCCAGTCGCCGTTGTTGAAGCGAGTGTCGTAGCGCCGGTTACATCAAGAGTGCTCTGTGTTGCAATCGCTCCGGCAGAGGTCGTCGTAGCGTTACCACCTACCCAGAGAGCACCGCCAACAGACACAGCTCCGGATGTTGACGCAGTAACGAGCGATGTATTACCAACAGTCGTAAGGACACCGGCGGTAGAGATTGTGGTGCTAGCGGTTGCTCCGAATGTTGCAAGACCTATTGCACTCAATGCTCCATTCACAAGTGCGCTCGGGGCTGTAAGAACGCCAGCGGTAGAGATTGTCGTGCTGGCTGTTGCACCGAAGGTTGCAAGACCGATAGCGTTCAACGCACCATTAATGGTCGCGCTCGGAGAAGTAAGTACACCAGCCGTTGAAATTGTCGTGCTCGCGGTTGCACCAAAGGTTGATACACCTAGTGCGCCAAGCGTGCCGCCGGTTAGGATGTTCGTGCTGATGGTCGTCGCGGCTTGAGTAACACCAGCGCCAACGATTACAACTGCAATCGCGAGAACGAGTACGCGAGTCGCTCTACCGAGACTGCCGATATAGGTTTTGATGCTATTCATAATTATAATGAAGGTTTTATACTGCAAATGAATAAATGGGGCGCGAGCGCCTCTGCGCATAACTATACTCCGTGAATGTTAGGCGCGTTGAAGAAGGCTGTGGATAACCTAGCATAACGCACAAAAGTTTCAGGCAAAACAAAAACCCCGCCATGAGGCGAGGTTTTTGTTACTAGGCCGACCCTAGCTGGATCCCCAGTTTATGAAGGTTAAACCTTCACAGCAGAGGACATTAGAAAGCAACAGATCTGTTGCCAATCGTGAGAGGAAGTGTCCTCACGAGATAGTCGCCCATCCAGTCAGCCGTTGATGCGCCAGTTGCGCCAGCGGCGTGGTCAGTGAGGTCAGACCAATCAGACCAAGCGAAGGATGCGGCCGTACTAACGCCTTGCGTACCTGCGGCCGATGAGAAGACAGCGGTTGAAGAAGCTGTCGTCTGCGGATTGGCAATAGATACACTGACGTTGCTACCTGCCGCAAGACCGCCAATTGTGGTGCGAAGCTCATAGGTCTTCGGGTTACCAGCAGAGACTGTCTGTACGGTTGTAGGACGGAAGTGGAGCAAACAACTCGTTAGGTTGTCGCAAGAGTCAAGACCTCCAAGGAGAGAGCCCGTCGTCGTCGCGAATGTACCGGCCACTTGGTTTGAACCGTCCCACACTGCAAGTGTGGTAGTCGCACCCAGATCGACGGCGGATGTCTTATTGACCGTGAAGACCATAGACCCCCAGTCAACATCACCCGCCGCGTCTGCGGTAACCTTCACACGCCCAATCACCTGATCAGACCCTGCCAACAGCGCGGAGGAATCAAGCGCGACGGCGGAGACTGTCGGAATCGACTTTCTCACATACATCGTACCCTTCCCGCTTGTGGCGGACGAATCAAGATCTGCGGCGGCAAGCGTCGTGCCTACAGTGCCAGCAGAGTTAGTTTCACGATAGCCCTCATCCGCGTCAAGCACTGCCGTGACCGCAGAGCCGGATGTTGCGCCGGAAGCGATTGTGGCAAGCGAGACATAAACATCAAGCTTCTTCGTGGTGTCCGCCGGGATATAGAAGGTCAGACCGGTAAACGTAGCAGTCGCATGCGTCTGGGCGCCAGAAGAGAGCGCGAGAGTTGCCGTTGAATCCGTAGAGACACCGCTTGCGTTCGGGTACCTCAAGGTAACCGACGTAATAGATGTCGCGGCATTCGCAGGAACTTTGACTGCAATCTGGTCAACTGTGAATCCGGAATACTGCGAAGTGAAGTTGAACGAGCCAACCTTTACCAAGCTGGAGCCGGCAATCACGTTCGCGTTATCAGGCGATACACTGACAGCAGACGCGAGGTCCGCAGTGCCGATGGTAACCGTCTGAAGATCAAGCGCCGTTGCGTCAACCGTGCTTCCCGTTACAGCGCCAGTACCGGATGCATCAATGTTCGCAATCCACGGACCGGCATTGCTACCGGACTTGATGTTCCCGTAGATGTTAATGGTCTTCGTTACCGAAGAACCCATAGCGACATTAACCGAGAATGCGTTGCTGGTAGAAGGAGCGGCCTTAGTGGTGCCTATCTGCGCGCCAGTCGCATTGTCCTTCAAGATGAGGTCCGTGATTGTCGCGGCCTCATTTGCAGAAAGAGCGACGGTGAGCGTGTTGATGTTAACTCCTTCAGTTGCACCTGTTGAGAGCGTGAACGAGCCCAAACGTGCGTTGTTCGTGCCGGCAATCATCGTCTGGTTGCCATAGCCCGAGTACTTCGTCAGAGTGAGCGAAGAGGACGAGACGGTAACTTGATTTCCGTCCACATCAGCCGTTGGCGTGTTGATACTTGCGAGCGACTTCTGTCCCTGAGCGTTTGAAGACCCAGTGCCGAGAGTAACCGTCACAGTATCACCACTGGTGAATGCGGCACCTGTTGTTGTCTTCGCATCCGCGTAGATATCAACGATAGCCGTCGCACCAGCCTTAAGAATCATGGATGAACCGAAGGTGAAGTTAACGTCCGTAGCGTCAGTTAGGTCCTTAGTAGAACCGACCTGCACGCCATTGAGGAATACTTTACCGTTGTCCAAGCCATGATCAGCCGTTGTGTTCGCCTGAACATCAAGACTTTCAACCTTAACATCCTCGCCTGCGGCGCGGAGTTCGAAGGTCGCCCACTTCACATTCGTCGCGCCGAGCGAGACGTTCGTGGATTGTGAGCTAGCCGCCTTGACAACCGATACAGTGCCGCTATCAACGGTTGCCGATGTCGCAGAGCGGGCGCTGAATGTAGAACCGTTCGCCGTCGCTAGGATAGGCTGGTTCAGGTCAGTGTCCACGAAGCGGGCGTCAGACGCGCGTCGGAGCGAGAACTGGAATGTGTTGCCGGAGCCGGAGACGACATCAGCAACGACCTTTATTTCTGCAGTACCGGTCTCAATTTTAACCGGGCTTGCAGAGAGGTCGAAGGTAACAGTGTCATCAGAAGCAATAGAAGCAACCGCCGTACCCACCATAACTCCCTTCACATAGAGACGGAAGTTGTTGATAGCGGCGCGGTCTACAGAGCCGATATTGCGGAGCTGGAACGACTCAAAGTTCACAGCGCGAGTGCTGATAGTCGTTGAGTTGCTCCAGACCGTGTAATCGTTCTGCGCGGCCATTGTTGTGACTGCAGGATTCGTAGTTGTGTTGAGGTCAGCCGTCGCGAGAGTAGCCGCAGAGACTGTCTGTGTGTAGCCATTGACTGGGAGAGACACAGAGGAATCAAGCGTGCCGCTTGAGCTCACCGAGACGAGCTGGACGCCAACCTGCTGGCCCGATGTGGAACCCGCAATGTCAGCGAGAACAGAGACCGTGTAGGTCTGTCCTGCCGGCACAGTGAATATCGCAGTCGGGTCGTTGAAGTTGAACGCCGTGTTGCTCACGCCCGCCGAGTCGGTAAGGCGCTTCGCGCCATTGTACAGATAGACGTTTGAGAGCGTTGAGTCATTGCTGACTCCGATGCGCTTGAAGCCAAGGTTTGTAACCTTGATTTCAGTTGCAGTCGGGTTAGAGAAGGTGAACTTCGCTAGAGAACCTATCGCCTGGCCTTGTACCAGAGCGATGTTGTTCGGGGAGTCCGTCGCGAGCATGACCTTAAGGCCGTTGCCCGCTAGCGGAGCCGCCGGAGTGCCCGGCGTACCCGGAGTCGTTGAGACGCCGCCGAATGCCGCGCGCGAGATAGAACCGAAGTAGCCGGCCGCAGGGCTGATTCCCTTAGCCGTCTGCCATGCGCTCACTGCCGCTTTTGTCTGACCACCGAAGTAGCCAGTTGCTCCGGCTGGGATGGAATAACCGCCCGCGATAAGAGTCTGCTGGAGGCATGTTACCGACGCGCCGGACGAACCGACCGTTAGATTGGCCGTTCCGACTGAACAAGCGCCTGTCGTTGCCGCGCCGCCAGTAGATACCGGAGTACCGCCAGTAAGCGATGCCTGAACGTTTGCGATTGTTGCACTGTCAGCACCAAACGACGATAGAAGCGCGATGATAGCCGAGACCTGCGTTGATGTCAGAGCCGCCGCCTGCGCCATAGGCGCGAACGAGAGCATCGACATCGCGAGTGCGAGTCCTGTCGCTACTGCCGCAACCTTTACCGTTGCTTTTGTAGTTACTATTTGCATAACAATTGTTAATGAATTTAAGCGCACATAATAAGTTAAGGGTTGAGCACTTTCACGCTACTCCACAGCGCACGGCATCGACCAGTGAGCCATGGATTAGTTGGCAAGGGTTGTTATCAAGATACACCCTATCGAGAATGTTTGAACTCCCGTAAGGATTGAACCAGTATATATCAGAAACAAGCGTTTCTTTATATTGGCATGTGGATAACTACAATCGTTATCACGAGTAGATACTAGCAAGTTAATGCTCTCTAGGCAAGCCCAGCACTAAATCTGATTTAGTGCTGGGCAAGAGAATACGTGCTCCACCGACGTTCTCCTTCTTTACTCACCACCCCTTCTTTGATGAGCGCCGTCAGTTCTCGTTGGATAGTCTTCTCGGAGACACCGCGTATGAGAGTAGAAATGTCCTTTATACTAGCCCTCTTCTTGTCTTTTATAACGGACATTATTGCGTCTCGTCTGTCTTTTATAACATCTGTGTCCTTTATATGTCCTTTATCAACAGTCGTCTTCTGGACAGTCTTACTTTGTTGAGGAACTTTTCTGGCTATCCCCGAGAGTGTTGGAACATCGTCAAGAAAAAGTCTCGGCTCTTCGTAGGCGGCGACTTCTTGAAGCAGTATATGCGCTTCCCGCGCAATGAGTTCGGCGTTCATAGAGGAGAGCATACCGCCGGTACGCGCTATAGAGAGCACGCTTGAAAGAGCTAGAAGTTCGCGCGAAAGCGCCGTGCGGGCGGCGCCTGACGGCAGTATCGCCGCATCAACGAGCCCTATGGCTATGGCGTCAATACGATTTCTTAAAGACACTGATTCTGCAAAAGCCGGAGTGATGAGATGAATCGCTTTCGCGAGTCTCTCCGCCTTTTTATAGATAAATACTCTGCGAATGTCCTTTTCAAATACGTTATTAAATATGTTCTTTTCTAAGACAAAATCTTCTGAATGTGTGTCCTTACCTTTAGTTTGGATTTGTCTGGTTTCAATGCTATGTCCTATATTTTGTCCTTTTTGCATACGCTGTGTTTGAAGTATATGTCCTATACAACCGAATGCAAGTCCAATGCATTAAGTTTCGGCATTGCTTTCTAATTTAAGTGTCAAAGCGATGGTACAATACAAGCATCATGAGCCGCAGAAATAATAACGACGCGCGGAGGGGTCGTGTACGCGATGAAAATGTTAAAGAATACGACGCTCTTATTCGTTACGCTTCTGCCATCGTGCTTCTCGCCGCAGGGATGCTTCTCGCTCTGTCTATTTTCGGCGCTGCGGGGCCGGTCGGCGCTGCGGTTTTCACAGTGAGTTATACGATTGTCGGAATAGGAGCATTTATCCTCCCGCTGGCTTTAATAGCCGTCGGCC
>JBBTWA010000090.1:0-2380 GCA_038063025.1 Patescibacteria group bacterium
CTCTCACGCTCTCGGTCGGACATCGCTCGTCAGTTGACCTTGATTTCTTCACGCAAGAAAAGTCATTCTCCATCGTATCAATGACCGAACGGCTCGCTATGCCAGAATGGACAACAGACATATTGAAAGAAAATACGGTTTACGGGCGACTGCATGGCGCACAGGTGAGTTTTATTGCATATCCGTTTTTCGTCCCGCTCGCTCCCAAACTCCGGTATGGAAATGTGGCTGTACTTGCGCCGGAAGACATCGTTGTCATGAAAATCATTGCTGTCAGCCAACGCGGGCGCAAGCGTGATTTTATAGACTTGTTTTGGTATTGCGCGAACCGCGAATCGCTTAAAGAAGTTATGCGCCGACTTCCAGACCAATATCCTTCCGTGGCGCATGATTATCACCACATTCTCAAAAGTCTCGTATACTTCGCTGACGCAAATGAGGACCCGATGCCGGATCTGCGCTTCAAAACTGATTGGGAGTCCATAAAGTCATATTTCTTAAGCGAGGTGCCGAAGGTGATGAAATCTCTCGTGCTCTAAACGCTACTCTTTTTTATTATCGGGTTGTTGTGCCACCGGGGCCTGAACAGGTGAGAGTGTAGGTAGACGTTCTCGTAACCCTGTTCGGAATTGGGTAGGAGGTTATGCTGCGCGGGTCTCCCGTAAGATTCAGTCCGCCGTCGCTGGTAAGGGTACAGCTGTCAGCGTTCACGGTTGCCCACGAGAGCGTTACAGAGCCGCCGCCGGCAGAAAATCCCTTCGGGCTCGCAGTAAACGAGGTGATGCGCGGAACAAGTACAGCAGAACATTCGCTCACATCAACGTCTGTCAAGATACCGCAGCTGTTAATGGAGTATGTGGCGTTCCCATATACGTATGTGGGAGGAATTCCATATGTTCCGACATGGTCGGAACATCTGACCGTTACGGGAGTTCCGGCTGTGCATGCCCTGCCCGCAAGCGGAGTGAGAGTCGTGGTAACTACGTTGCCGCTACTGTATGCGGCGAGGCATCCGGTGGCGTCCGCGCCGCCGGCTACGCATGATAAATAAGTGTAACCGGCCGCAGTGTCGCTCACTACGGCGTCCCATGATTGTCCGCTAATTACAGTTGTGACCGTCCCTCCGGCGTTAGTCAGAGACCCCGTTACATTTGAAAGAGTCGTGATGTCTACTGTTGACCCGCTTTCGTCCGTAAATACTCCCGTGTTCGCATTAAACGTGCCTATTGGATTATTTGTTCCCTCGTCAGGCGGAGCGGTATACACATTGCTCGATTCGCCGGCGGTTGTGTAATAATCGGTATCATTTACGGTAACCGTGACAACCTGAGAAAAGGCCTCCTCGGCGCGCGCCGAAACGTCAACTCCGCTCACTTCTTGATACGCATTAGAGATGTCGCTCGCTGAAACGCCGTAACTGGAGGCGACTGCGGCGATTTCCGCATCGCTCGCGCCAGAAAGGTAAGTATTTATGTAATCCACAATTTCATCGGCAGTATAAGCATTCGAGTGTGAAGCGAATCCAAAAATAAGTACGAGAAAGAGCGCTGATACAAAAGTAATCCGTGTTTTCGCAATGTATTTCATATAATTATCACTTTGTTTTTGAAACGAAATCAGCCATCATTTCTTTCAAAGCCGTATTATCGCGGGCTCTATACAAAACATTAGACGGGTTGAGATTAAACGCTTCTATGAAAAACTTTCTGTACTTGGGGTCTTCTTTAATGAAATACACCACAGATTCATCAAAAAATACGTCAGACATCATGAGCGCTTTCGCTTGGACGCTCATGACACTGTCTTCCATGAGAAGTTTTGCGGCCGTGTCGTATGATTTAATGGCCAAGTCGTATTTCTCCAAAGATGCGTCAAACTTCCCCATCCAGTACTGCGCTTCGGCCATGCGTGGCGCGAGAAATATCGCTTTAACAAGGTATTCTTCAACTCTCTTGGCGTTTTCCAATAAAAGCGCCTTATCCGAAATCACGGCCTTGGCGTACGCTAGGTATCCGAAAGCATTTGACGAATCTTTTTTGACTGCCGATTCTGCATATTCAACCGCTTTCGGCAAATCATTTAGCAAATATTCGGTTCTGCTTAAGTCGGCATATAGCTCGGACTTGAAAGAATCATCGTTTGCGAATTTTAATGCTTTCAGGAAATACTCCTTGGACTTCCCCGGGTCCGAATTCATCCTGCCTTGTGCGGCATAAACTTTCGCTTTTACTATCCTAGGGGTCATTATCGTTATTCCATCTTCGGCTTTGCCGTAGTACTCGCGCGCCCTGCTAAAGTCATTGATTATTTCAGATGAATACCCGAGCAGTTCGTATAAATAGGCGCTCTTCTGGCCTGTGCGCTCAACTTCAAGCAAAAG
>JBBTWA010000091.1:0-1790 GCA_038063025.1 Patescibacteria group bacterium
CGCGGTGGCAAGCCTCGCCTCTCCGACCTTCGCGATTCTGGAAGTATTGAACAGGACGCGGACGTTGTGATGTTCATCCATCGCGAGGATAAGCGCAATCCGGAGAGCGACAGGCCGAACATCGCGGAGATTCTGATTGAGAAACACAGGAACGGCCCCACCGGCAAGACCGAGCTCTACTTTGACGAGAAGCGCGCGACCTTCCAGCCGGTGGACAAGTCCGGCTACGACGAGCTCGCCGCCGAATTCTAATGGACCATATTGAAGAGCTCGCTCGTGCTCTCTCTCGCTTCCCCGGCATAGGGCCGAGGCAGGGTAAACGTTTCGTATACTATTTACTCGCCGCTCCGGCAGATGAACGCAAAAAGCTTGCAGAGCTTATCGCATCACTTGGAAAAGACGTAAAACAGTGTCCAGACTGCATGCGCTATTTCAATGGAACGAGCGCGAACATTTGTAATTATTGCACTGATAAAACGCGCGACAATACTCTTTTGATGCTTGTAGAAAAAGATCAGGACTTATCTGCTGTAGAGCGCGCCGGGACATACAAAGGCAGATACTTTGTACTTGGTGGTGTACTCACTCTCTCCGGCAAAGGTGCAATTCGTGAAAAAGAATTATTAAAAATAGTGGAGAAACGTTTACAGAACGGTTTGAAAGAATTGGTTCTCGCACTTTCGGCAACAAGCGAGGGCGAGCATACGACAGACCGCGTGCGCTCTCTACTCGCGCCCTACCGTGACCATTTAAAAATCTCCGAGCTCGGCCGCGGACTCGCGACCGGTTCCGAGCTTGAATACTCCGACACCGAGACCCTCCGCGCCGCGCTCACTAACCGCAAGGAAAAGTGATTTCATCGCGATGATTGACAAGTGCGGAAAGATACAGTAGATTAGTTTTAGAAATTCGTCTTCATTCAGCATTTTGACTGAACGGGCCAAGTGATGGAGGAATCATGTCTAATGTAAGTTTTTCTCAGAAAGATGAGTACACCGTGGGCGACGCAAAGGTCACAGTGTTGCATGGTGTCGTAAACAGACACGATGCGAGCGTCATCGTTGAATGCGGCGACAGGAGGTTGGCGCTGATTATCGTCAATCAGTGCGGAACCGACACAATCAGGATTGTTCCCGAAAAATAAGGGAGCATCCACGCTTAGAAACCCCGCCATGGCGGGGTTGTTTTTATTTAGCGACCTTGGACGAAGGCTTATCTGCCCTGAACAAATGTCAGAGCCTTACCCTTCATCGCGGCACGGCCGGTACGGCCGATGCGGTGGACATAGTCCTCGTAGGTAGACGGGAGATCATAATTTATGACGTGCGAGACGGCGGGGATATCTATGCCTCTAGCTGCGACATCTGTCGCTACCAACACACTAACCTTCCCCGCCTTAAAGGCCTCCAGAGCCCTCTGGCGCGCTCCTTGTGTCTTATTACCGTGGATGCTCTCGGCGTGGATATGGAGGCGCGAAAGCGCCTTGGCGAGCTTCTCTACACCGAATTTGGTCCTGCCGAATACGAGTACACGGCTAAACTCACGGTCCTTCAGCATCTCTGCGAGCACTTCAAACTTATCCTTACCGCGCGGTATGCGCACAACGTCTTGGTCAACGCTACTTGGCGTATCACGAGTCTTGACCGATATGGTGACCGGCTGGTCTAGAAAGTCGCCGATAAGTTTCTGGATATCTTTCCCCATCGTCGCAGAGAAAAAGAGTGTGTGACGCTCTTTGCGCATCTTGCTCAAAATCATGCGCATATCGTCTATGAAGCCCATGTCCAACA
>JBBTWA010000092.1:0-3794 GCA_038063025.1 Patescibacteria group bacterium
CTAAAGCTACGCAGTGCGTGGCACCTTGACTTTCTAATAGTTTCGTGTATTCTGCATAGCAGGAAGCCGTTATTTTCGTTGTTAAATTCAGAGGAGAATCGTCATGGAAGTGCAAAATAACGTCCAAGGCTCCAAGCCAGAGGACATGAATGAAAATGTTGGGCATGCAATATCAGTGGCGGCTTTTTTGGCGCCAGCATTCGTACTCGCATTGATTGGTCTGTTGATCGGGAATTGGAACACGGCAATCGGCATGGCAGCTATCTGGCTCGGTGGACTTTCCGCCGCATCAATTCATATTCAACAAAAAAGAACTTTCACCGTCGTCGAGAGGTTCGGCAAGCTCTGGGATGTCAAATTCGCGGGATTTCGTCTTATTATCCCCTATATTGACAACAAAATCCTACGTGAAAACTTTCTTCAAAAGTCAGTTGAGTTGTTTAAAGATATCGCCATCGACTTTACCGGCGGTTCAGCGCCTGTTCTTGCTGATGGATGGTATCAAATTGGCAATCCAAATGACATCGAAAACGGAAGGATGGATCTTGTTCGCGATCAAGTGCTCAAATATACTTACCGCGTCAGGGCAGTGGATCGTGCGACGCGCGTCGCGGACATCTTCAAAGGCGCATTTAGACCGTACCTCGAAACAAAAACGATTGTCGAGGCACAAGCCGAGGCAGAAGATCTTGCCACAAAAGCAATTGAAGGAATTCCTGGGTCTGCTAACGTCAAAGAGCGTGAAGGTGCAAAAAAAGCGCTTGCAGAAATTGGTGTCTATCCATTCCCAGGGAAAGGCATCATTGTTCGTGATATCGTCATTCCGCCGGTAATAATTACACTACGCGAACAGGTGCTCCGTGGCGAAATGGACGCACAAGAAGCTGTCGCTCGCGCCAGTGTCTACTGGAAACCACTAACGGAGATGAAAAAAGGATTCGCCAATGCGGGACATGGAACGATGCAACTAACAGATGGGGACATATTGCAGTTGTATCTGGCTCAAAAAGGTCTTGATACCCTACAAAAAACTCCATCAAACGTAACTCTCATCGCTAAAGACATCGACAACCTACAAAAGATCGTAACTGTCGGTGAGGTGAGTACCGGGAAAGGAGGTGGATCATGATTGAGTTTCTATCATCATCAACATTCATGTTGTCGGCAATCGGTCTTATGGTCGTTAGCGTAGTAATTGCGCTTCTCTGGCGAAACACTGTCTGGGAAGCTCGTGGCATTACGCCAGCAGATGATGTTGAGCGACTAAAAGGAAGGTTAGCTGGATTAATTCCGAAGTCCATCGTCGCATGGTGTGTAGTAACCGGAGTTGTAATTCTGGTTATTGCCGGACTGTGGTGGGGGGTATCATCTAGTACACCCCCACCAGATGTGCTCTCGGCACCTGATACTGGGCGGTCGTGGTCGCCGACACCAAATGGCGTGTGGGAGTTCACGAAGGATTATTGGTTCTGGTCCATCATAGGCCTAGCTCTTTTGTTCTTCGGGTTTGGAGCTGTCGGAAAAACTTGGGCGAAAGCTGCGCAAGGAATGGTGGTTACCGTTGTCGTAGTTCTCGTCGGAGCCATTATTGTGCACGGAATCTGGGGCGAGAAATTGCCTTCGCAACAGGCGCAACAGCAACTGGAGAGACCGGTGGTCACGATGCCAGCGAATGGCAATTCGGTTCATGTCGATCAAAAAATTGGATACATCCTGATCTTTACTGGTAGCGGATTTGAGCATCATGTCGTATACACCGGCGGGAGAGATTGTCTCGTCGGGAATACGAAAGATCCTTGCCAAGAAGGACCGATACTGTACCAATACGTGCGAGATACGACGGGGAAACCCAATAGTGCCACGTACAGATTCGTACTCTGAAACTCAAAGGCCGCGCGGTTATACCCGCCGGCCTTTTTTCTTTATATACACTGCCCTATCGCGAGAGCGGTCCAATCAGATTTATGTTGAAAGTTCCGAGCGCGATGTTGATGATGCCGTATGCGCCGAAGATGATGACAAGACCGACGATGCCCCAGAGCATAGCTTGGTGTCCTTCTTTACGCTTCGTCTCATCTTCTGCATGCGCGATAAATTCAAACACGCCCCAGATAAACAGGACAAACGCCGCACCGGCCAAGAGCAGAATAATCGGATTGACGATTTGTACGACAACCTTCTCCAGAAACTCGTTGAGAACGCGCATTTATCAGCGAACTCCGCCCGCTCCCGGAAGAGTTCCTTGTGTTGGGTTGCCGAATGTAACAGAGCCGGTAAGGATGTTCACGAGACCCCAGATAGAGACCATTACGAAGAAGCCGATAAGGCCGTAGAGCATTAGATTTTTGCCTTTTGTCTTTACCTCCTCGTCGTTGGCACCGAGAATGAAGGTGTTAAATGCCCCCCAGAGGAAGACGATGAAGGCGATGGCGAAGAGTACGGGCACTAGAACATTGTTGATGATGTTGATAACGAACGAACCTGCGTCCGAAATGTTGCTAACTGCGGCCAGCGACACAAGCGGTAGGGCGAATGCGATGATGGCTCCAGAGGTTATGGCGAGTGCTTTTTTCATAATGCAAATAAATGGTTAATGGGTTAATTGTAGCTTCTTTAAGAGGACAGTCAACGTGTTTTTGTACCCTATGTGGATAGTCTTTTTATAACTGTGGCGGACGTGGTGCGTTGTTATTCGGCAGTGCGAGAACGCCCGTGACTAGATTAACCAGCCCCCAGAGAGAAAGAATTATGACGAAACCGATAATGCCCCACATAACGAATTTACGTCCATCGGCTTTCTCCATCTCATTTTCTGCGCCCCAGATGAAGTATTTGAATACGCCCCATAGGAAGACGATAAAGGCGATTGCCATAAACACCGGCATAAGAATGCCGTTAATGAAATTTTTGATGCCTTCGGAATACGGTCTGATAACCTCCAGATTGATACCTCCACTGTTTGAAACGCATGTTTGGGTTCTTGTGTCATAGTTCCTTCCAGTGCTATTACAATATTCACTATTTATGGTAGTGTCGGCAACCGCGAGAAGAGGTGCGCTGAAAGATACAGAGATAACGAGAAGCAGTGCGAAGCTGGAGAATTTTTTCATGAGATTAATATGACGTTGGTAAACGCCCCGGCCCGTAGGCGCCGTAGAGACCGAAGGTGTTCGCGATAACATTTACGAGTCCCCAGACGGATATCATGACTGCAAACGCGATAAGACCCCAGAGGACCAGCTTATGCCCTTTCGCCACCTCCTCCGGGTCGCCGGCCGAATAGATGTACGCCTTATAAATTCCGTAAAGAAATACTATAAAGGCAACGGCGAAAAGCAACGGCACCAAGATTGAGTTGATAATGTAAAGAATTGTTGAAGCGACTCCGCAGAGACTGCTCGCACAACTTCCAAAAATAGGTCCTCCGCCGACTCCGCCGGAGAAATAGGTGACTGTGCTTTGTGTATACGGCATATGTTTAAAGTATACAGGACTATGCGCGAGGCATAATGCCGAGCGTGGATAACACTATGTTCACGAATCCCCAGACCGAGAGGAGGAGGACCATGCCGAGAATGCCCCAGAAGGCGAACTGCTTCCCTTCTTTAATCTTCCCTTCATCCCCGCCGTTATTGATGAAAAAATATTTCACAATGCCCCAGACGAAGACGAGAAATGCGAACGCGAAGATGACCGGCACTATGACCGTGTTGATGATACCGATAATGCCTGTGGAACCGCTGCCGATAAAGTCTTTAAAGGTCATACTATTGGCCGACTGAAATCGCCTGCAC
>JBBTWA010000093.1:0-14288 GCA_038063025.1 Patescibacteria group bacterium
ACGACAAAACGGTCCTCTTTCGCACCAAAAGAGTTACAGGTAACAAGCGTAAGAATTTTTCCGGAGACAGAAAGCGGAATGGCGATATTATCGTCCGCCTTCTCTTCAGCGACGTTCCTCACGCTATACGTATATGCCGTATTATCAGAGTACACAGTAACGACGTCTCCAACGGCTAATTTTTGAATGCCGTTAAAAGATTTATACGCTTGATTACCAACGACCGGCAGATAACTGGAGTGACCGAAGAGAACAACGTTTCCAATCTCGCCGAGCTTCGCCGAAGTCGGATATCGCACTGCGCCTTTCAATAGTTCCTTGTCCAGAGCCGCTATATCGGTCGTCGTCGGATTCACGATAACGGCAGAGAGACCGATTTTGGAAATTTCTATCTTTATCGGTAATTCAACAACTTTTGGCGCTGGCGTGTTGGCAGGCGTAACCGCTTCAACGGTCGTTGCCGATGTCGTTTCCGGCAAAAGACCGAGTTGGCCGAGAATAAAAACACTGCTGAAAAACGCAATTGCAAAAAGGACTAGGAAGCTCCACTTCCTATCATAGACATTTCTGCCGGCTTGTATAAGCCGTACTGCGACATTGATAATTCTTCCCATATAATCTTATTAACGAATACACTATTAAACCAATAATGTCAAGCCAGTGTTACTTGACATTAAAAGTGCCTTGTGTTATGTGTTGTATATCGTATGGATACGAACCAACCCATAATTCCCGTCCCCCAGGCGGCCATTAACGGCCTCGCCGTGGTGGGTTTTGTCGCACTTGTCATCGCGGGCATATGGTTGGCCGTCTACTCAACGCGCTTTGTCCCAGATGTGGTGAGTCGTGTCGGAGCGGCGGCTGTCTATCTCGGCTCTGTCTTTAATCCCGCGGACGAACCGGCACTCTCGGTCGTCTCAACACCAATCGCGTCAACAACCATTTCATTCGGAGATTCAAGCTCCACAATTTCAACACCCGTAACTCAATCGCGTACAAATCCAATAAAGACAACCGCCGGAGAGAGAACGAGCGGTGTTTATCAGATAGGCGGTGCGACCACTACGAGCGCTCTTTCAGGCCTGCCCGACCTCGTGGTAAATATCAGCTCGGTCGGTTATCTCGCGTCAACTTCGGCGGATTCGTTTGTCGCCACTTCAACTATGCAGTCCAACAATCGTCCTGCAATCAAATTCTCCGTCAAAAATATCGGCACGAACAAGAGCGGAGAATGGCGCTTTAGCGCGTCTATACCTACGCAATCTTCATATCTATATTACTCGCCGTTTCAACAGCCGCTTAATCCGGGAGACAGCATTGACTACACGCTAGGCTTTGACCAGCCCGTCGCCGGTTCTGACAAAATGATTTCAGTCACCGCGAACTTTGACCGCGCTATCGGTGAATCAAACATGAATAATAACAGTGCCTCAGCTTCAATAACAATTGTCGGTTCTTAGCTAGAGGTCCAAATTCGCGAGTCTGGCGTTTGATTGGATGAACGATTTGCGCGAGGCGACGTCGGAACCCATTAGGATGTCAAAGATGCGGTCGGCCGCTTCAGCGTCCTCTATGTGCACCCTCTTCAACACTCGCCTTGCGGGGTCCATCGTGGTCTCCCAGAGCTCGCTCGGGTTCATTTCACCGAGTCCCTTGTAGCGCTGGACGCTGGCTTCGCCTAGCTCTTTTAATGCCGCTTCTTTTTCTTTATCTGAATATGCATAGGCAATCGCCTTCCCTTTCGCGATTTTATACAACGGCGGTTGGGCGATATAAACAAACCCGCCTTCTATAATTGGCTTAAAATGTCGGTACAGCAATGTTAAGAGAAGAGTGCGGATGTGCGCGCCGTCAACGTCCGCATCGGTCGCAATGATTATTTTGTGATACCGCAATTTTGAAATATCAAACACGTCTCCGATGGCGGTACCCATCGCGATGACAAGCGCGCGAATCTCTACCGAAGCGAGCATTCGGTCTATGCGCGCGCGCTCTACGTTCAGGATTTTCCCGCGTAGCGGGAGAATGGCTTGCGTTCGGCGGTCCCTGCCCTGTTTGCTACTGTTGTGAACAAAAATTCCGCTTGCCAAAGCAAAATTATGAGTGCCAGGAACTTCCATATCATATACATCAATCGTCTTTTCAAGCGACACGATGCGAGTAATCCTATGGTTAAAATTAGCAACTGCGGTTTCAAACCTGCCCTGGTCTCCGCTAAAAAATCTATCTCTTAACGTTTCATATCGCAAGAGATTCTTGTTATTAGTTTGTTTGCGTTTTTTGTCGTACTCGTCCATATCAACTTTTCCAAACTGTCGATAAATATCATTAAGTGCTTTCAAGCCTTTTTGCAAATACGTGACGTCGTACGCAATTTTTCTCTTTTTTCTAAACTCAGCCGTCCACTGTTCTTTCGTTTTCTCAGCTCTCCACTCTCGGAGTTTAATATCACTCCATTGACTTTTTGCAGTCCGCGAATTTTGAATTTTTGCTTCCGGATGTTTTCTGAAATAATCACGCACGCGTTCGCTCTGTTTCTTGCGATTTTCTGCTTGTGACCAATATTCTGCTTGAATTGCATAGAGCATTTTGTTAGCCTTGTTTCTGTATTCTGAATTATTGTTTCTAAAATGGAGGAAGGCCTCGACCATGTATTTTTTATATGATTCGTCCTCCCATTGTTTTTTTGCACGAGCACTTAGCATTGCGCGCATTTTCGGCGTAGACATAATCTTGCTTATTTTTTCTCGATACTCCGGCAACGCATGCGCTTCTCTAGACCTTTTTTTCGAGTGCTCGGAATGTAGTGTCTTATCAAGAAAGCGGGTATGATGCAACAAATGGTCACGCTTATCCATACGAATTAGGTTGTCTGGATTGTTGTTGTGTTTGTTAAAATCTCTATGGTGAATAGTGTTGCCTATTGACTTGTCGTAAACATTATTCTTCAAATTATATTGATCCGCGAGCAAATGCGTGAATATCCACCGATGGGAAAATGGCGTATATACAAGTTCGTATCCTTTGATTGTAATGCGCTTGCCTAATCTAGAAATCTGGCGATTGAGTGGCATGAGCGAATCATCTGGAGTTAGTATATTGGCTTTTTTATAGCTACCATCGCGAATCATAAAACTGTGGTCTGGCGTGCAAACAACTTCTTCACCATTGTCAAGAGTGACTTTAATAACGCTGGCATTTTTCTTGGTAATACGCGGGTCTTTTATTTCTGCAACTTCAACGTTGCCTGAAGAGCCGATTGTGTAGCAATAATTTTTCTTGCCCTTATTGTATTCTGAGACAAGTTCTTTAAAAGAAACGTTCCTTCCATCAAGCAAAGCAATCTTCGTGTCGCCAGAAAAACAACCACCGGCCGAATCGCCCTCTACTATGAAAAGCTCCCCTTCTTCTGCGCTCTTGGTCTGACAGTCAGAGAGCTTACCCGGAAGTGTCATCCCCTCCAATGCGCCCTTGCGCAGTACAGAGTCCTTAGCCGCCTTCGCTGCTTTTCTGGCTTTAAGAGCAAGCAGGACCTTATTAATAATAGAGCGAGCATCATCCGGATTCTCTTCAAGAAACGCTCCGAGTGCTTCGCCAAAAACGGTAGCCACGGCGCCCTGCGCCTCTACCGAACCGAGCTTGCTCTTGGTCTGTCCTTCAAATTGAATCTCTGAGAGCTTTACCGATACGACGGCTGTAATGCCTTCCAACACATCGTCTCCGGTGAAATTCTCATCTTTTTCTTTCAGTATGTTCGCGTTCCTGCCATAAGTGTTGAGAGAGCGCGTAAGCGCAGTCTTAAATCCAGTGATATGAGTTCCTCCCTCACTGTTGTATGTATTGTTCGCGAACGCTGTAATACGCGAGGTGATGTCATCCACATATTGGAGAGCCACTTCCACATTCACTCCGTCCAATTCGCGATCAATATAGAAAATATTCTTGTGCACCGGAGTCTGGTGATTGTTATAAAACGCGACGAGCGACTTAAGACCGCCTTCAAAATAGAAGGTCATTGACGGAACGCCAAGAGCGTATTCTCTCAAAAATATTTTATCTGTCTGAAATGCATCCTGTGAGCTTCGCGCGTCTACTACGCTGACGCGAACGCCTTTCACAAGATACGCCTGCTGGCGCAGGTGTGTAACTATTTTTTCCAAATTCCATTCAATACCCTCTTTGAAGATTGTTTTGTCAGGCTTGAAAAAAACGATAGTGCCGTGCTCTTTTGAGGAACCAATCTTCTTAACTTTCGCAAGCGGTTTCCCGATTTTATATTCCTGCATGTGCATCCCGCCGTCTTGGTGCACCACTACTTTAGTGTGTTCGGAGAGCGCGTTCACAACAGACGCACCGACACCATGGAGACCGCCAGAGACTTTGTATGCATCATGATCAAATTTACCTCCTGCATGGAGTGTCGTCATGATGGTCTCAAGCGCCGATACTTTTGTCTTAGGGTGTATACCGACTGGAACGCCGTTGCCGTTGTCGGCGACACGCACGTAATTGTCCGGCAGAAGCGCCACCTCTATTTCATCGCATCGAGAAGCCATCGCTTCGTCGCGAGCATTGTCAAAAATTTCCCAAACGAGGTGATGGAGGCCGTCGGGACCGGTTGTTCCGATATACATTCCCGGTCGCTTGCGCACCGGTTCTAGCCCCTCAAGGACGGTTATAGACGACGCATCATATGCCTTCTTTTTAGGCTCTTTTTCAATCGTTTTAGCCATACTATTGTTACCTGTATTGTAGCACAAAATGTGATATCCTGAAACTTCAATGGACATCAAAATTCCAAGAGACGAGGAGCTCAAACTAAGAGCAGAATTGGACAAGCGTACAGATGTTGAGGCCACAAGAATGAAGAAATATCTGGCAATGCCTGATCTATCACGGACTACCGGTAATCCGCTCTATGAGTTAGCACAGCGCATCAGAGCTATCCCTGACTTCAAGAGTTACGATGTCATAGATGTGCCAGAAATAATGGGCACTGATATTGTTTTTGACCTATTTAACTTTCCAAAGGATCATCCTGCTAGGTCTACATCCGATTCGTACTTCATCGACAAGGTAAATGTTCTGCGCACCCACACTACTGTTATGTGGTACTACTGGCTTAAAGAAGAAAATGTGCGTAAACAAATTGAAGACGGTAAGGCGGTTGGCGCGCTTTCATATGGAAAAGTGTATCGCAAAGACGAAATTGACCGTAAGCATATGAACGTGTTCCACCAGATTGACGGCTGGTATCTCGTACAAAAAAAGAAGAAAATCATTACCATAGACGACTTGAAAAAAGTTCTTTCCGATATCGCCAAAGCGGCGTTCGGTCCGGAGGTAAAGTACCGTTTTAATCCGGATACATTCCCATATACCGACCCGTCCATTGAAATGGAAGTTGACAAGGACGGCAACGGAACGTGGGTGGAGGTTCTGGGCGCCGGAGTAGTGAGAGGAAACGTACTGGACAATCTCAGAGTTGATTCTTCAGTATGGAACGGCTGGGCATTCGGATTCGGTCTGGAAAGACTCGCTATCATTTCAATGGAACTGCCTGATATACGCCTCTTATGGTCAAACGACGAGCGGGTGAAGAAGCAGCTGAAGCTTGGTGTTAAATTCAAAGAAGTGAGCAAGTATCCTCCAGTCATGCGCGACATCTCGTTTATTGTAAATAAGGATTTCGTTCCGAATAATTATTTTGATTTGGTGCGTGATGTGGTTGGTGATATTGCTGAAGAAATGACTCTATTGGACAAATATGAAAACGACAAGAAACTGGGCGACGGTAATGTGAGCTACGCATATCGCATCACATATCGTAGTATAGATAGAACTCTCACGAACGACGAGGTCAACGCTCTCCATAAAGAACTTGAAGCCGCGACGGTTAAAAATTTCTCTGCAACAATTCGTTAGAGAGCGACGGAGTAAATTTTTGCATCTTTTTTTAGGTATATTTCGTTCCCATCTCTAACTCTGAAATCGTAATCTGCGCCCAGCACTATATTCTGGATATTTTGCGGGGAGCGGTCGTCAATTTCAGAAACGTATATGCCGTCTCCAAGGCGGATGATGAGCAGGTCGTCGCGTCCGGGGAAAAAATCAAACGACGCGACATCCGCGCCGCTGTTAATTATAATCTCTCGCTTACAAACGCTACTCTCGCAAAAATAATTCGGAATAGAGTCGTTTTCTCCGGTCCAAGAGACATGGAGAAGGCCGCTTTCGTTTTTAACGAGTACGTTTCTGATTTTTATCACTTTCTGCGTTGAGGTGGCGAAAAGCGCGTTTATTAAAGCATATTCGGGATTTTTAACGATAGCCCTAGATGGGCTTGTAGTGCTGCCATCTCCGGAAGTAAGATTCTTGTGAATTTCGTTTAGTGTCGGTTCTGCCTTGAGGGAAAAAGACCGCGCTTCTGTTACAATTTCCGGAAAAACTTTAAGAGTTTTGTTCCAAGTTTGAAAAGCGTCTTTTGAAACGCTGACCTCGTATGTTCCTGGTTTTAAACTTTGAACAAAGACACTTTTTTGAATTATGCTCGTTTTCCTGACAACGTCTCCGTTTACGTATATTGAGATGCCGGACTGGTCTGTGTTGATATATAGACCGCCGGTTTCAGAAATCTGAAACGCCTTATTGATGTCAAACCTGTATCCTTTGGCATATAAAATAAAGACGGGCACGCAAATAACAAAAACTACTGAAAAGAAAAAGAGGTATCCGCGTCTTTTATTTTTAGATAGCGGTTCCATTTTATATTATTTACGATGTTTGGGAGTAACCCAGAATCCCATATACTTACCGAACATCAGCCGTGTCTGGGCATCAAGACCTGGGATTGCGCCGAAGACGATAATCGTAAACGGAACCAAAACCCATTGCAATATCATAGAAAGATTTGCAAAACGCCCTTTGTTTTTCGGACGCACCGGAAGAAACGCCATAAAAATGACTGAAGACATTATAAGTCCGAGCATCGCGACAATCATAATGTTTCTCGTTAGAATCGGGAGATTATATGAAAGCACTGTTTCGTTAAATCTGTAACCGCCAAGAATGACAGGCAGCCACCCTAAAAGAAAAATCATAATCGGGTTTGTCGCGAGCGACCAAAATCCCTCAATCTGAACGAATGTTGTTTTAAACTTTGTCCAAAATGGGATTTTAGGATTTTTAATAAAGCCGAAAAGTATGTACGGAAGATTTTCAACGCCGTACGTCCAACGCCGCAATTGTTTATAAACCTGTACGACCGTGCCCCAAAATGTCGGCGCAAGATTCGCATCCATGGATACGGGATACGAAATCGGTAAAACGGAGTAATCGCCGTTGCGCGAGAGAAATAAATTCCAAAATATGCGGGAGTCTTCGGAGACCACATTCTTCTGCCAATAGCCGATTTCATAAAGAGACTTAAAGGCGACCGAATGCGACGAAAATGTCGCCAGTTTTTCCGGCCGTTCCTGTTGCATCATCTGCCAGAACGTGCTGGAACCTGCGACAACTCTGGAGAGCGCCGGAGCCTGCCAAATATTGTTGTTGTAAAATGGCACAGGTTGAAACGAAACTTTGAACGGATCCGGCGTGGTCAAAAAATGCCACGTCACGCAGAGAAAGTATTGCGGATAAACAACAGTATCAACATCAAGTACCGAGACAATAACATGCTCGTATGGAATATTATTTTTATCAAGTATGAGTCTGCGCGCTTCTTCAATAGCATATGCTGAATTTGAACCTTTCCCTGCAAGCTCGCCTTTCTTGTCCTTCGGATGCATCGTCGTAAGAAAGTGTCCGAACCTATCTCCATACTTTGCTTTCATTTCTTTTGAAAGCGCAGTTGCGCTTGTGCCCATGCGCTCCTCTCCGGCCAGCACTACCGCGAATTTCTTTTTATCATATGTAGTTTCAACCAGAGCTTCTAAACAACTTTCCACGACCTCCGCGCCTTCGTTATAAAACGGCAATATAATAAGGTGGACGATGTGTTCATGCTTCAAGTTTGAAACGAGTTTCTGCCAATCGGTTTGCATATTATGCTTAAGACGTTTCCAGTTATGGCGTAAATGGATTGAGAGATATATTGTCTTCAAAAGCCAGTAAACATCAAAGGCGATGATGAAATACGCGGCCGCAATCGGAGCGAAGATTGAAAGAAAAACTATCAGTAAAAGAGTGAACCACGACAAAAATCCCGGCATTATTTCCAACATCCTGTATATGGCGCGGTCTCTGCCGGAAAGGTCGGTCGCCCGTCCGACCTTAAAATAAGGCGTATTTTTATAATTCATAAATTCAAACGAACTGTACCAAAAAACGCTCTACAAAGCCATTTTTACGCCTGTTTCAGTTTTGATTGAATATTTCTTTTGCCCTATCCAAATATTCGGGGTGGCCGTTTTTTTTCATAAAATACCACCACTCCGCGCCCCAGAGATACTGCTCGTCAAATCCGGTCCTTTCGGCAAAATCCAGAATCTCGTCAAACTTTGACATATCCATTCTGTTTATTTGGGTTTCAATCGGGACATTTATTATCGGTTCAATCAGCCACGGTTCAAGCGAAAGCTCTATTAAGAGACTCTTCTTTTTTCCGTACAAAAGGTTCATAAGATTTGTTTTCACCTTATAAAATGACGGAGTGTATATGGACTTGATTTCCCCGATTGTCGGGTTCCACAAGTACATATAGACGCTGGTGCCAAAAACATCCCCGGCTCTCCATGCTCCGGACCACAGCCCCAGATTCCCGCTGTCAGTTACCAAGACCGGTCTTGTCGGGTCAAGTTTTTTAACTAGAGCGATTTCTTCCCGCAAAAAATCTTCATCCAGATTTCCGCAATTTTCTTTTGCAAAAACAGACAGGTACGGCTCATTTTCTACCTGCCAATATGTAATATTTTCATATGTTTTGAAATGCACAACGGTTTTTGCAACATACTCCAGAATCTCTTTCTTTTGGTCCTCCCATGGAATATCTTTCGCCCAACTTGGAATATGGCACTCCGGCCAACGAGGCAGTCTTCTGCCGACGGCAAGAATGACTTCGGCGCCTCTCACTCGCGCCTCCAGCACTTCAAAATCTACGTCAGTAAAGTTGAATGTTCCCTTAGTTTTCTCAACCTCCGACCAATATGCAGAGAGCCTGAACTTTCTGACTTTTAAATCATCAAGCATTGAAACGAACACTTCTTTGGACGGAAGTCCCAGATAGTCCGAATACGGCTTGCTGAACGTTACTCCGTAAGAAATATGTTCCGGATTGTTTTTAAACGAAAGCGCAAAAAACACGGCAAAAAGAACAAGAATGATACAGAAAAATATTTTCAGAATTCTTTTTAAAGTCTTCATATGAACAAGACGAAAAAGCCGGCGATTATGAAGCACGCGGAAAGCGCCTTATGCAGAACATGTCCGTGGCGGAATTCGTGATGGTACAGTTCCGGCATATATTTCCCGAGAAAGAAAATTATCAGGAAGATGAATAAAAACTGCAGCGACGAGAGTGCATTCACGATTGGAGCGGAACCGAGCCGAATGGCGTAAAGAACGGAGAGGAAGGCAAGCCCGCCGAGTATTCTGTTCGCGACAACAAGAAGCCCCGTTTTTTTAGTAGTGTTTTTAGTCACTTGGAATACGTGCCTGCGTATCGTAGGAAATAAAAGAAGGCTGAGAGCGGCTGTCATATTTCCCATTCTGGACCAGAAAAAGCCGTCAACAAACGAGACGGTTGAGAATAGAATTTTTATAAGTACGACCGAAAGCCCGAAAAGCGTACCGGCCAATATAACCTGTATAAACGACCTGGCATAAAATCTGAAATGCCCTACGAACAAAATGCCGATGATGAGAAGAGTCATCGCGTAAGGAAAAGATGCCGGCAATTTTTCGTGCATGAATAACGAATTGAAAACAAACGTCGTAAGCACTGAAACGGCAGTAAGCCACGCTACGACATCGGTGGCGTTCGCGTCTTTCAAAGCTCTATATAAGAAAAGGACTGATGCGACAAAAACGAATCCGATGTCCAAAGAAAGAAGTACGGTGTGCAGGCTTGGCTGGTTAACGACTCCAAAAGGAAGAAGAATTAAAACAAAACCGGAAATAATCCCGACATAAAATACATACACTCCCGGGCGGGAAATTGACGTTTTTGTAACAATGTATTTATCAATTAAAACTGTGGAGGCGTTTAATAGCTGTCCCAAAATCACAAAAGCGATTGACAGAGTGAAAGCTAAACTCGCGTCCATCATACAATTTGACTTTTAATTATATCTCTAAAAATAAGTGCCGACGGCCGGACCCTCCGCTCAAGAGTTTTATAATCAATTTCAACGAGCCCGAATCTCGGCCAGAATCCTTTATCCCATTCAAAATTGTCCATCAGAGACCAGTAAAGATACCCATTTACGGTAGCGCCGTCTGTAATGGCGCGAAAAACTGACGCGAGAGCATGCTCTATAAATTCTTTTCGCATATTGTCTTTGGCGTCTGCGATGCCGTTTTCTGTTATATAAATCGGCTTATTGTACGGTTTCAGTTCTATAAGCGCTTGATATATTGATTTTGGATAAAATTCCCAGCCAAAATCTGTGAGTTTTTTATTCGGGTTTTTACTGAACCCGTTATCAATAACATTGCGGTTGTAGTGATTAAGCCCTATGAAATCCTGATGGTTGCGAATGGAATTCAAAAGCCAGCGGTTCCAAAAGTAATGTCCGATTGCTTTAAGAAAAAAATTAATAGAAGTCTTCCGTCCTACTTCAAAAGATATTTGATGTTTTGCAATGCCGACTTCGGCATTGCGGTTAATCTTCTTTATCGCAGTATAAGCGAGCTTATGCGCCTTAATCAGGTTCTTAAGTGAAAGATAGTAAGTAAATAGGTTCTTGTTCTGCGGAGGCCATACGCCTTTAAGATAAGAGTGCGAGGCGACAACATCAGGTTCGTTAAGCGTAATCCAAAATTTTACGTCTGAACCGATTTCTCTGACTATTTTTTTTGCATATCGCTCAAAATGATTTGGGAAACTTCGGTGCGAAAACCCGCCCTTTCTTGCGAGCCAAACGGGAAGAGTCCAGTGCCAAATCGTCACGAACGGCTCCATACCGCGGACGCGAAGAGCTTTAACTACATCGCGGTAGTGTTCTATCTCCGTTTCGTCAAACTTTCCTTCTTCCGGCTCTATGCGAGACCATTCAATGGAGAAGCGGTGCGCGTTGTGCCCGAGAGATTTAGCCAAATCAAAATCTTCTTTGTAGCGACCGTAATGGTCGCACACTCTGCCAGAAATATAGTTATTCGGGTCTGTCGCATCTCTCTCTATGTCCTTCCAGTTCGGCAAATGGCCGAACTTATTACGCGCTTCTTTGGAAAGTCGCTCGGCATTCTTTTTCTCCCACTCCGTCCAGTCATTGTGATTATTCCCTTCAACCTGATGCGCCGAAGTAGCCGAACCCCATAGAAACCCTTTGGGAAATTTTTTGTCAGGCATAAAATTACTGTGCCTTATTATACCAAAAACTTTACCGTTCTGGAGCCGCCTCCCCGATTTGAACGGGGGACCTTCGCTTTACAAAAGCGTTGCTCTACCAACTGAGCTAAGGCGGCGACATTTACTTTATATCAGATATTTCGGGATGAGTCGCTTTAAGATTATCCTTGAAATCGGAAAGGGTCTTGACGAATTCGCGCGCGGTCTCTCGCGGCGCGGTATCAATCTCAGGCCGCGCGCGCATATTCCGGACAAGGCGAGTCAGAAGCCGTTCTGCGGCCCGCACAATTACCAGCGAGAAATGCACGATATCATGCACAGCACGGCTCACAAAGTGATGTATCTCATCGCGCAGGAACGCTCCGATGTTAACGTTCTCAAGAATGAATTCAACGCGCTCAACCGTGCGGTCCAGGCGAGCGCGATACGGCGCGTAAAAACGCATCCCGTGCCGTGTCTCGTAGTTAGTGAGAGCGAAGAAACCGACGAGAAGAGCGAGCGTGGCCAGAATAAAGATAACGTGTATCATAACTATCATCGGGCGGAGAGACGAGAGAATTGGCTTATCTCTACGCGCTCGCCGAACTTCTGCGTAGCCTCGTCAAGCAGGTTTTGAACCGTCTTGCTCGCATCTTTTATGTACGGCTGTTCAAGCAGTCCCTCAGTGTTCTCAGGGTCCATCGCTGAAATCTGCATAGCGAGTTCACGCGCGAGCACGGCGAATTCCGGATTCTTGGCTACAAAGTCTGTTTCGCACGAGAGGACGACCATCGCACCTATGTTTCCGTCGTGCGTGTAGCTCCCTATCGCGCCGGCCGAGAGGGTGCGGCCGGCTTTTTTAAGGGCAGACGCCCCCGAACTTTTCTTCAACACCTCCAGCGCTTTTGTAGGGTCGCCATCGGCCTCTTCAAGCGCTTTCTTACACTGCATGACGGACACTCCCGTCATTTCGCGCAGTTCCTTAATGCTTTCAGTCGTGATTTCCATAGTTCATAAATAATAACACATTAAGGCCGCGCAGAAATCCATTTTTTCTGCGAGTGGCTGCAGTGCCTCGAGCGAGCAAAAAAATGAATTTCTGCGCGGCTCCTACGCAGATTGCCCTTTCGCAAACGCTTCCGTGAGCTCGGAGAGAATCAGTTCCACAGTCTTTCTGGACGTATCGTTGGCGACTATCGGGTACGCCGCATCCTTAATGTTGCAGTCCGAACTCATAATAGCGATAATCGGGATGCCGGCACTATTCGCCTCTTTCACAGCGTGTTTCTCGTGCTTTGTGTCAACGACCAAGAGAGCATCCGGCTTCTTCACCATCGTGGTGATGCCATCAAGCCGCTCCATAAGCCTCTTCTGCTCACGCCCAATCATAACCAGTTCCAGCTTCGTGTGTTGCTTCGCGAGTGTGCCAGCTGCCGATTTCTCGGTGAGCTCGGCGAGCCGGTCAATTCGCTTCTTGATTTCAACCCAATTGGAAATGGTACCGCCAAGCCAGCGAGCCGCCACATACGGCGCACCGATTTCCTGTGCCGCTCTTTTAACTAACGTAGAAATCTCTACTTTACCGCCGACAAACAGTACAGTCTTCCCTTCTTTCGCCAAAGCGGACATAACGGCCTTTGCAGTTTCAAGCTGTTCTGTTGTCTTAACCAAATCTATAATCTCCTGCCGTCCCTTCGTACCTACCAGATACGGCTTCATAGACGGGTGCCTGCGGCTCTTCACCTGTGCGAAATGCGCCCCCGTATCAAAGAGGCGCTGAATCTCTGCCATTCCCTTCACATCAGACATTATTCAGCCACTTTACCCGAATCCCCCTCGTAAAGCAAGTGTTTACAAGGTTCAACCTTGTAGAAATCTACTGTTATAATATGCGATGCTATGACACGGACTCTTTCATTTGCTCCTGACGAGTTTTATCATGTCTACAACCGTGGCACGGAAAAGAGAAACGTCTTTATGTCGCGTGCTGACCGAAATCGTTTTCTTGCGCTCTTGTATCTTGCAAATCAAAGCGAGCCTACGGACTTAAAATTACAAGGTTCAACCTTGTTAGAAATAACCGAGCAGAGAACTGGTGATCCACTTGTCGAGATTGTCGCATACTGTTTGATGCCGAATCATTTCCATTTACTGATTCGCGAGCTTGAGGAAGGCGGTATTAGCAAGTTCATGCAGAAGCTCACTACTGGCTACACGATGTATTTCAATAAGAAATATGAACGCAATGGTTCACTTTTCCAAGGAAGATTTAAAGCAACACATGTTGCTGACGACAGATATCTGCGTTATCTCATTTCCTACATTCATCTTAATCCTGTGAAACTCATTGAACCGAAATGGAAAGAGACTGGCATTATGGATATTGTGCGTGCTGAACGATATCTGGAAGAATATGCGCAATCAAGCTATCTAGACTACCTCGGCAGAAAACGGCCAGAGACCATGATTCTTGATCGCGAAGCGTTACCAGAATATTTTACATCCGGAGTTGATTTTAAAACTTTCGTCACAGAATGGCTTACCTACAGCCCAGAATAATACAAGGTTCAACCTTGTAAATTTGAGGCGGAGCGGAGGGAGGTGATGATGTCGTCTATGTTGCCGGCTAGAAGCTTCGGGAGATTGTGCCACGATTCTTTTAAGCGGTGGTCTGTGACTCTGTCTTGGAGGTAATTATATGTGCGAATCTTCTCGGAACGGTCGCCTGTGCCTATCTGCGCTTTGCGTTCCGCAGAATGCTTCTTCGCCTCTTCTTCTTCGTGCAGTTGTTCCAGCTTTG
>JBBTWA010000094.1:0-3004 GCA_038063025.1 Patescibacteria group bacterium
AGACTGTTCAAGAGCGTAGGCATTTGTTTTATAAAAATATGATAGAAGAACGCCTAGCGTAACAAAGATGAGCGCAGTTATCGCAATTACGACGACGGTCTCAATTAGTGTGAAAGCGCGATAAGTCATGGCAGCATGAGAGTTGTGGTTGCCATATATCCGGACACGTTTATATTTGGGAACGTTGTTGTTGCATACCCGCTTTTTGATACGGTTGCGCTGTAAGAACCGCTCGCGAGTCCGTTAAAAAATGCAAAACCGCATGCGGATGTCGGAATTGTCGCCGCATATCCGCTCTTCGCGAGCACGACTTTTGCATTTGCTATCGTACTGCTCGCATTATTTTCAACAATGACAGGGAGAGCGTTTGTCGTCGGAGCGCCTGTAACGACAGCGACGCTTATCGCGCTTGCCGGCTGGAGCGAATAAGGCGACGAGGAGCAGCTCTCAATAAGGTTCGCACTTGGTAGTGCGAGAGAATATGAGTCCCACTCCAGAGTCTCTGTCTTCTCGGCGAGAGCGCCGGTTGTGCCGCTCACAGTTGTTTTATACAACGGCTTATCGTTTGCATCAGTACCGATTGTTTTAGCGCCGGTAAGGGTGAAGGCGACATTCGGCAGAGGGACAGGCCCATCGGTGTGAGAGACGGACCAGTCAAGAACTTCCGGCGCCGTTGTCGTTGAATTGCTTGTCAGTTCTGCAGAGAGAGTGAGCGTCGGATATTGGGCGGTTGGAATATCAGCGATTGATACGGGGAACGAAGAAAAGCCGAGCGCATTGCCGGGCAGTATTGAATCCGGAATAGAAGTTCCTCCCGCGTCTCCAACGCGGACCTTGGCGGTCGTTCCCGCAGGTGTTGAAAGAGTCGCCGATAAAATTCCCCACCCTTTCAGATAACTCGGTTCAATTGATACGGAACGGGCAGACCCCGACAAACCTTCATTTGTCAGAGTAAGTGCCCCTCCGGCTACTTGAGTTCCCGTCTGGTTGGCCAGGTTGGAGGGGTTTGCGAACGTGTCGCTGAAAGTTGTTGTTACGGCCGGCGAGAAACTCGCGAGGGAGAGAGTGGAGAGCCTGTCAATAAAGAACGTTCCGCCGGTAACTTGGTCTTTTGAGACGGTAAAATAACCGGGAGTCGGATTCACATTTTGGCCGGTGCGCGCGTATGTTTGTGCGCTTGAGTATCCGGTAAGGGACACATAGACCTGATATTCAGACGAAGTCGCGGCCCCGCCTATGAGCGCGAGACCGCCGGTGTTAGTAAAAGTGGAGAAGTCAACGGCAGGAGAGGTTGAAGCGTTCACCACGCGGACTGACGCGCCGGTTACGTCCGCATTTGCCGCGTCCACGACATGTATGGAAAGAGTGCCGCCGCCAGTAGATGACTCAATACCCGGCGGGACGAAATTTGAAAGAAGGTTGATTTCTTTCGCGAGACCGTTTAGATAATAAGAAACGGTAACCTTCCCGACCTTATAATCAACCGTGATCCCATTGGAGTCTTGCGCCCCGACACCGTCTGCAGGGTCGTCTTTATATTGGACGAATGTGCGTACTGAATACGCCACTCCGTCAATTGTCGTTGTCGCCGTTTGAGGGACTGTCCCCGCCGGTATGCCACCGACCATACCGAGAGCATCGTATGATAATCCGCGAAGATATTCCATTTGCGTGCTCGCGAGCTCAACAGCGTATGCCTTCGCCTTCGCAAGTGTTGAGAGGATAAGAGATGCTCGCAGGACGCCGAAAAGGGCGAGGAATATAACGAGCATAAGCGCGACGCCAACGATGACGTCCACTAGACCAAACCCTCGGGGGACGCGCGACATTAGATTGCAGATGAGAGTGAATAAATTGGAGCTATCATTGAAACGGCGAAAACGCCCACGACGGCGCCTATGAGAAGCATTAGGACAGGCTCAATGATTGTTGACAGGTCTTTCGTCTTCTCGGCGACGTCGCTTTCATAGAATTCGGCGACTTGTTTCAACATATCCGCGACGTTTCCCGTCTCCTCTCCGACCGACAGCATGTCGCTCATAAAAATCGGGTAAAGATTCGGGTGTTCCGCGAACGACGAGGAGAGAGTTTTTCCCTTCCTAACCCTCTCCTCCGCTTCTTCAACAACTTTTGCGAACACATTCGCTCCAACTACCTCCTTAGTTATTGAGAGAGCGTCAAGCACCGGCACTCCGGAGGAAAGAAGCGACGAGAGCGTACGTGAAGCGCGCGCCGTGTACGTCTCTCGGACGAGCTCGCCAATTACCGGCAGAAGAAGCACGCACCGGATAACCGTATTTCCGCCTTTTTTTGAACGTACGAAAACAATGCCTCCGACCACGACCGAGATGATTGTTATAAGGACGAGCAGAACATGAGCGACCATAAAGTCGGACAAGGCGACGATTACGCGAGTAGCGAGAGGGACTTGTACGCCGAGGTCGGTAAACGTTTTTGTCAGTGTCGGCACGACATAGATAAGCATCAAAATGCCGACGATGACGATGGCCGTGACGACGATCGCGGGATAAATCATCGCGCCTCGGATCTTTCGTACGAGTTCTTCCGAACGCTCCATCTGCAGAGCGACGACGGACAGAGAACCCGCCAGAGAACCCGATTCTTCGCCGGCTCTTGTCATCGCTATGAGCAGTTCTGAAAATATCTTCGGATACGCAGACAATGCGTCGGCAAACGACGTTCCGCCTTTGACAGAATCGGAGAGTCCGGTGGCGACCGCCTTCAATCTTTTATTGCCAGATTGGCGCTCAATGACGGATAAGGCGCGGGAAATAGACAGACCGGCAGAGAGCATGGCGGAGAGATTTTTTGCAGTTCGGATAATCTCAATGCGTTTTATCCCGGCGCCGATAGTGATAGAGAACCATGCTGGAAATTTAAAACCGTCCCCGCCTTCAACGAGCTCAACAACCGTTCCTCCCTCTTTTTGTATCTGGTCGTACACCGCGAAGCGCGACGGCGCTTCAATAACGCGAGTTTGGTT
>JBBTWA010000095.1:0-3018 GCA_038063025.1 Patescibacteria group bacterium
GCAGTAGGCAGAATATACGAAGGCACGGTGCGTCCGAATCAAAACGTTTTTATAAAAAAGCAGGATGGTGCGATGCGCACGGGCCGCACGACTAAAATTTTTACATTCAAAGGTCTGGAGAGAGTTGAGACGGCAGAGGCGACCGCCGGAGACATCGCGCTTATCGCCGGTCTGCCGGACATCTACATCGGCGAAACTGTTACGACGAACGAATCTGCGGTACCCCTGCCAGCTATCGCCGTAGATGAGCCGACGATCGCGCTCAACTTCCTCGTCAATAACTCGCCGTTCGCAGGTCGTGAAGGGAAGTATGTGACGAGTCGCCAGATTCGCGACAGACTGACGAAGGAGTTGGAGGTCAATGTCGGCCTTAAAATAGATTTTGATAAAACAGACGTATTTCACGTCAGTGGCCGAGGCGAGCTACACATCGCCGTGCTTCTGGAGAATATGCGCCGAGAGGGTTACGAACTGCAGGTCTCTCAACCACAGGTCATCATCCGCGAAGAGAATGGCGTGAAGATGGAGCCATTTGAAGAAACAATTATTGATACGCCGTCAGAATTTCAAGGCGCCGTCATCGAGAAGCTCGGTTCGCGAGGTTTTGTACTTTCCGATATCCGTCCAGCATCCGGCCTCCAGCATCCGGCCTCCAGCGTGCGCCTGACTCTCATCGGCCCCACGCGCGGGCTCCTCGGATATAAAAATATGTTCATCATAGATACGAAGGGCGAGGGAATTCTTTCGTCTCGTTTCGTCGGCTTCAAGCCGTATGCGGGAGAGATAAAGAAGAGACAGGTCGGCTCTATGATATCTATGACAAGCGGGAAGTCGCTCGGCTACGCGCTCTGGTATCTGCAGGACCGCGGTCAGCTATACATCAAGCCGGCGACAGAAGTGTATGAGGGTATGGTCGTCGGCAATACGAGCAAGGGAGAGGAGATGATGGTTAATCCGACAAAGGCGAAAAATCAGTCCAACGTCCGCTCTTCTTCTATGGATGAAGCGATCACTCTCGTGCCGATATTTGACCTCACGATTGAGAGGGGAATGGAGATTATGGGTGATGACGAATATTTGGAAATAACCCCGCTCTCCGTCCGTCTGCGTAAGCAGTTTCTCACCGAAAACGACCGAGCCAAATCCCGCCGATAAACTAGTATAAAGGGGTAAGTATAAGGTATAAGGAATGTATATGGCATCGGCACGGACACTTGTTGAAGGATTATTGAAGAAGGCGGACGTTACTATTGGAGGCTCGCGACCGTGGGACATAACTGTGCATGATGAGAGGTTTTTTAACCGTGTGGTACGTCACGGGTCCTTGGGTCTTGGCGAGGCGTATATGGACGGCTGGTGGGACGCAAACTTGGTTGACGCTTTCATTCATAAAGTGTTGGCGGCGCATTTGGATAAAGATGTTGAGGTTAACCTCGCGTCTATCTTTACAATCGCAAAGTCCTTCATTTTTAATCTGCAATCCAAGTCTCGTGCGTTCATCGTCGGCGAGGCTCATTACGACCTCGGTAACGATTTATATAAAGCGATGTTGGATAAAAGAATGGTGTATACATGCGGATATTGGAAGGACACAAAAACGCTTGATGATGCGCAAGAAGCGAAACTGGACCTCGTTTGCAGGAAGATAGGACTTAAATCTGGCGACAAAATTCTGGATATCGGTTGCGGATGGGGGAGCTTCGCGAAATTTGCGGCAGAAAAATACGGCGCGTCGGTCGTAGGAATAACTGTTTCAAAAGAGCAGGCGGCGCTCGCACGCGAACGTTGTAAGGAACTGTCGGTAGAGATTAGAGTGCGGGATTATCGAGATGTGAATGAAAAATTTGACCACATCGTTTCGCTCGGAATGTTTGAACATGTTGGCTATAAGAATTACAGAAAGTATTTTGAAATCGCGAATCGGTGTCTGAAAGACGATGGACTTTTCTTGCTCCACACTATCGGCTCAAATTTTTCTGTGATGACTGGCGATCCATGGGCAGTGAAATATATTTTCCCCGGTGGAATGCTTCCGTCGGTTGCACAAATGGGCAAGGCGACTGAAGGGCTTTTCGTTATGGAAGATTGGCACAACTTCGGCGCGGATTATGATAAGACGCTCATGTCGTGGTTTAAAAATTTTGATGCCTCATGGGCAAAGTTGAAAGATGCTTATGATGAGAGATTTTATCGGATGTGGAAATATTATCTACTCTCATGCGCGGGCGCATTCCGCGCTCGCCATATTCAACTCTGGCAAATTGTCCTCTCAAAAAGTGGCGTCCCCGGCGGCTACACGAGCGTACGGTAAATATAAAAAGCCAACCGCGTGACTCTTTTAGAAGTTTGACTTATCAAAAGTATACCACGGTCGTGGGGTACTTTTGATATATATAAATAAGAGTTTATAAACTTTGGAACAAGTATTGGAGTATACTCTGTTTATGACACTCATTGAGTATAAAAAGGCGTTTCTTAAATACGCGCCGATTGAAAGCTTTGCGGCTGGGCTAGAGCTGACTGGCCAAGAGGTGAAATCTCTGCGCAATAAGCTCGGCTCGCTCGACGGGTCGCGTGTGGTAGTGCGCGGTGGCGAAGCATTTGTAGTCGGCATGACTATTCCCGCCTACCAGGTCGCGAACGTGTCCAAAAGCTATGACCCGGAGCGAGCGCGCAGACTCTTACTAACCAAGAAAGAAATAGCTTATCTCTATTCTGCGGAATCCAAAAAAGGCTTGACAATTATACCGCTTGAGATGTATACTAATAAGAGGTTAATCAAGGTGCGTGTCGCGATTGTTCGCGGCAAGCGTAAAGAAGACCGACGCGAAGACCTGAAGAAGCGCGACGCGCTTAGAGAAATCGGACGCATTTTAAAAAAACGTTAAATTAATCAATGTTGGATGTCTGACGTCCAACATGGGTCAGTCGCAGAAAGTACAGGATGGTATCATGTGCTTTCTGGGGGTGACCGGCTTTGACGGTCTGTACCTTGAAAGATGTGCGACGCAGTGCTCT
>JBBTWA010000096.1:0-2036 GCA_038063025.1 Patescibacteria group bacterium
TCTACGGCGCGGAAGAGGCCGAGATTCCCTTCTTGAATTAGGTCAAGTAGAGTGAGGTCCGGGCTTCTGCCTACATATTTTTTGGCAATAGAGACAACGAGTCGTAGATTGCTCCTCGCGAGGATGTTGCGCGCCTCTGCATCGCTTTTTTCAATACGCTGTGCGAGCCCGCGCTCTTCGGCGGCAGTTAGGAGCGGATACTGCCCTATCTCGCGAAGATAAATTTGAATGGAATCGTAGCCGACGGAATGGCGGTCTTTAATATTGCGCGTTGCGAGGTATTCGTCAGCGGCGTCTTCTAACATCCCGCCTTCAAGCACATCCACCCCGGCGATAGAGAATCGTTCGTAAAGCGATTCTAAGAAGCTTATGTCTCCCTCAACGTGCGGAAATGATTTTAAAATTTCACTATATGTAACGTATCCACGCTCCTTGCCCTTTTCTATAAGAGCTTCTGCAGAAATCGCTTTCTGCGAATTCGCCTTTGCTTTAGCATTCCTTACCGCAGAACGCACGACCTTCTTTTTTGAAAGTTTGCGCTTAACAACCTTTCTTTTTTTAGAAGGTTTTTTTATATGTTTCTTTCGTTTTTTAATAGATTTTTTTGCCATGTAGAAAATGAAAACTCAATTCCCGAACGCGGATAGGCGTGCTGAGAGTTTCGCACACTCTGATTGCGCACTATGAACTGTAGCCGTGTTTCCACCGGCTTCGGCTCTGCGTAAAGTCATTACTGCTTCCTGATACGCCTCGCGGATAACCGCTTCTTCAAAGGCGCGGAGAAGCTCGTCTGCAGAGTCTTCTCGAGGATTTTCTCCGAACGCCTGTTCCGCTTTGAAAAGCGCCGGCTCGGACGAAATCTCTAAAGAAAACTGCTCGGCTTCGGTGATTCTACGATACTCTGATTCTACGCGCTTGGCAAGCTGAGTATCCGGATAGGCGTGGATAACGGCTAGTAGCATCTCCTCGCGCTGTTCACGCGCGGAGCGCCTTATTGTAACAACTGCGTTCGTAGGCATTGTGGTTTCTTTCGTTTGCGGCAACCTCTTCAACGACTCGCGGACTGCCTCACTGCTCAAGCCGAGCGCACGCGCAGTTGATTGTGTAAAGTGTTCACGCTCCATCGGACTCTGCATCGCGTTGATGAGCGGTAGCACTATCGCCTCGGCGGAGCGCAGGAGCCTGTGGGAGTCGCGCTCGCGCTCGGCAAGCTCGTCTAGAAAGAATTCAACAATCGGTTTCGCGGTTGTAATGCGCTTTGCAAAATCTTTTGGGTCTTCACTGATGGTATCGGCCGGGTCTTTGCCAGTCGGAAGCCGCGCGGCTTTCACGCGCAATCCCACTTTTAATGCAAGTTGAGCAGACCGAGCCGTTGCCGTAAGACCGGCTTGGTCGGCGTCCAGCACAAGCATGAGATTGTCGCTATAGCGCTTCATAAGCGCTAGGTGTTTCTCGGAAAGCGCAGTGCCCGAGAGCGCCACGGTATTTTCAAATCCGGCTTGATGCGCGTGGAGCACGTCTATCTGTCCCTCTACAAGCATCGTGAACTTCCGCACGCGTATCGCATCTTTTGCTACATCCATTCCAAACAGGATTTCAGACTTGTGATATAAGTCTGTCTCGGGACTGTTTAAATATTTCGCCAAGTCGTCACTCGCGAGAGCGCGTCCGGTAAATGCGACGACACGGCCAGCGATGTCGCGTATCGGGAACATCAGCCGATTCCTGAACCTGTCATAATACGTGCCCTTCTTTCCGTCCGCTTCTTTAACGAGCCCTGCTGAGAGCATCTCCGGAATCGTGAAGCCTTCGGCTGTAAATGCTTCTAGAAGCGCTCGCCATTCGTCAGGCGCATAGCCGAGGCGCCAAGATTTAATCGTCTTTTCAGAGAGACCTCGTTGCTTTGCGTACTTTTCAGCCGGACTACCGGCAAGCTTGCCCGCATACCACTCGCACGCGCGATTCATCAACTCGCGCAATCTTTCTTTTTTTGACGCGTCCTCCTTATTCGCGCCAGAAGAGTATTCAATCGTCAC
>JBBTWA010000097.1:0-2845 GCA_038063025.1 Patescibacteria group bacterium
TTGCGCATCTTGCTCAAAATCATGCGCATATCGTCTATGAAGCCCATGTCCAACATTCGGTCCGCCTCATCCAAGACGACAGTGCCGAATCCGGAGAGATTAAGCGATTTGCGCTCCATCAAGTCTTTCAACCGCCCCGGAGTACCGATGACGAACGCGGGATTATGTTTAAGTTGAGAAATTTGCGGGCCGATGTTGGCGCCGCCGACAGCCACCATGCCTCTAAAACCTAACCCTCTTGCGAAACCGGCCAGTTCTTTCTCTATCTGCACAGCAAGTTCTCTTGTGGGCGCCATTATTAGAATGCGCTCACCCTTCTGCTTCACCACCTTATCAATGAGCGGGATAAGAAACGCCGCCGTCTTCCCCGTCCCGGTCTCGGCGAGGCCGACGACATCTTGACCGAGGAGAACGTGCGGGATAATCTTGTCCTGAATCGGAGTCGGCGATTCATATTTCTTGCTAATTATATTCTTCTTTAAATGCTCGCCGATATTAAAGTCGGTAAACTTATGTTCGGGAACGAACACTGGTTCCTCGGTAGTCACGACAGTTTTGTTCATAAATTTCTGAATTTCGGCCTCTGTCTCGCCGAATACGCCGAAGCCTCCGCGTCGCGCTGGCGCCCGCCCGCCGAAACTGCGTTGTGGCCGCCCATACGGACGAGCACCACGAAAACTCCCTCTTTGGGGATTTTTTGAATACTTTGAATGCCCGCCGGACGCGCCGGCAGACTGATGATTCCATCGCCCTATTTGCATGTATGTGTGTTAACTAATTAATACTATCTATCTTAACCTTGAGAAGCGGCTGGCGATGCCCTTTGCGCTTATAGTAGCGACTCTTTGGCTTATACTTCACCACCTCCACCTTCTTTCCCAATCCGGCGAGAACAACAGTGCCCTTGACCTCTGCGCCTTTAATGAGCGGCGCACCGATGGTCGTGTCCGAGCCGTTGTCTACGAGGAGCACCTCGTTAAATACAACCGAGTCACCTTTTTTCAAGTCCCCTTGGAGCTTCTCTATAGCAATAGTGTCGCCCTTGGAGACGACATACTGCTTCCCGCCGGTCTTGATTACGGCCACTTCCATAGTCTTCATAATCTAGCACAGTTCTATAAAAAAGAAAACCCCCCGCTACGCAGGGGGTTTTGATGGGTGTAACGGTGCTATCGCGCCCGGAACTGAAAGGTGGTAAACCTGCTCTCCGCACTGGAAGCTCGGGCGTGATGCACCCGTTACTAAGTACGAAGCCAGGATAAGCGACCCCTAGGGTTATGCAGGCGAACTGGTGCACCCCCATCTGCCCCTAATCGTATACGAGTGCCAGTTTTTTGTCAACCCCTATTCTCCAGACGCAATAGGTTTGTCCAGAAGTTCTGGTTCAATGCCGATTTTGGACTTGGCGATGCGGTGTGACATATCAAAACAATACCACGACCGTGGGTTTGTTTTGATACGCGATTTTATCGATAGGCGTCCTTTCGGTTCTTAATCTTGTATATTCTGATGGAGTTCGGACCAACCTCAAACATCATTCTATAGTCACCAAATCGTATGCGGTACCCAGGGAACGGCGGTTTCAATTTATGAACACGAAATTCTGGAGCAAAAGGATATTCAGCGAACTTGCCGCTCAAAATAATTTTGATACGCTCCCGTATTTCCAGAGGCAATTTCTTATACGCGCGCTCCGCGGCGGGAGTGAAGAAAATACGAAACATTCTCAAATGCTATCACGCACCTTCTCCCACGGTATGAACTTTTTACCCTTATTTGCTTTTATGAGCCGCATCAATTCAGGCCCGTCCTGCATGTCCTCCCAGAGTTCCATAAGCTCGTTATACGCATTTGCACCGAGGACGACGTAGCTCTCTCCGCCCTTTCGGTCAGAGATGATAAGCGGGCTTTTTTTAGCCCTTGCGAGATTACGGGCGAGGTCAGCACGAAAACCGCTCACCCCGAGCGTCTTGGGCACTTTGGTAAATGAAGTATTCATACCCCTATTGTACACGTACGTGTACAGATTGCAAGGTCCTTGCGGATTAGCCTGGGCCGCCGGGAGGAGGAGGCGGAGCATCAACGGTAACTGTGTAAGTTACTACCGCAGTTCCGTTCTGCGCGGTAACGACTAACGTATCGTTTGAAACCACCTGGTCGCTAATGCTTGTATCGTTCCACGCTTGGTCGGCTTGTCCCTTAGTTATGGCGGATAGGAAAGCGGCTTTATTTGTCGCGAAAGGAACGCCGGTGATAGTTTCGTTAGCCGTCCCTCCGGCGCTTACGATATACGTGCCTGAAGTTATTGTAGCTATATTGCTTAGTGACGAAGCTCTGCTTTTTCCTATAGGAATAAGAACAAAATTGGCTGTGAAGTTGCTACTTGTAGCTAACGCAGTGTCAGCTCTCGTGCTAACTACAGAACCGTCACTCCAACTATAAAAACCATATCTATTATTTGGTACTGCTGTAACCTCTATACCCCTTTCGCCATTGGCGACAACTTGAGTCGTGGAACCGACTAAATAGCCTCCGTCACCTGCGATGTATGAAAGTGTGTATGTATCAACTGCGTGAGCTGGACTTGATGCCGCCGTAGTGGAAGCGGTTGCAACTTCCGTAGTAGAGGCGACGGCAACCTCCGTAGTAGATGCAATTGCAATTTCTGTAGTAGAAGCAGTCGCAGACGGTATTGCCGTTTGTAAAGACTCATCTCGCTTTATTTCCGATACTTTTATTTTAACGGACTGTTTCTCCGATTCTGCAGGAATGCTTTTTAAATCAACACTGGTCGTGCCGACATTAAAATCCGCCATCACGACGGACGCTGTTTTAATATCCGGTT
>JBBTWA010000098.1:0-1587 GCA_038063025.1 Patescibacteria group bacterium
CCCCCTCACCCCCACGTCTTATCCTGCCAATATTCAAACCGAGTGAAAATCTCGTCGCGTATGACGGAAACGGTTGATAGCATAGCGGCAAGATAGTCTTCATTGCCTTGTGCCGGCACGATGCCGCGCTCGGCCTTTATCCTGCGCGCCTCAACCTCGGTAACACCAAAGTGTTTCTGCACAGCGAGAGTAAGCGAGTGCCCTCCGATGCCGACCGTAGTGGCGAAACACGGAATACGCCCAGTAACGATTGATATTTTTGTCGTGGCTCTGCCTATGTCAATAATAAGCGCGGTGGACTCGTCGCCGTAAGGGAGAAGAGCGCGCGACGAGGCAAATGTCTCCTCTTCCAGCGCCCGTATGCCGATATTCGCCTGGTCAAAAACGGATATCGCGTCGTCAACTATGCGCCTTGCAAAACCAACGCCCGTTATGCGAGCGTCTCCGTTTTCCGTCTGTCCCGTTTTCACGATATCAAAGATGGTCTCTTGGGGAGGAATGGGGACTAGCTCGTCAAGACGCTGTTCAACCGCGGTACGCCACTCCGTTTTACCCGAGCCGGGAACAGTCGTTTCAAAAAGGTAAGATTTTGATTCCGGCAGTGAAATGTTTGCCGACGAAATACCGACTGACGACGCAACCGAAACAAGCGCCTCAACAACCGCCGCACGGTCAACTGTTTCACCGTTTGCATACGCTCCCGAAGGCAAACGCACATCGGCATAATTTTCTAGTATAAGACCATGCATACCGGAGGAGAGCCGCGCCGCCTTCACTCCGCTCGTTGAAATATCAATGCCTGAAAACGGACGGGCAATATAGTGTGGCGGCGCGAAGGCGGCGCGAATGTATTCGTGAAGAGCTAAGCTCATGCCTACAGTATAACTGATTATGTCTTATCGCTTCTTGATAGGTAGCTGGTAAGGATGAGCGCGGCGGCGGAAGCGTCAACGGCGGCGCGCGACTTCGGCGCGCGCGATTTGATTTCTTTTGCGGGAGCACGGCGCGCCTCCACGCTCGTGAACACTTCTGATTCATAAAACACCGGTGTGCCGGTTCGTTCTGTAATCAACGAGCCAAGCTCTCTGGCATCCTTTGCTATCGCATTCTCTCCTTCCGCAAGACTCCTAGACTCCCCGACGACCACCGCGCCTATATTTTCTTTTGCGATAATCACGCGCAATTCGTCAATAAGTCGCCTGGTGTTTTTAAGTATTGCATGAGGAAAACCAATCGTGCCGGCCTCGTCAGAGAGCGCGAGTCCTACTCTTTTACTCCCGTAATCAATACCGAGATATCGCATACGAAAGATTGTATGATATAATACGACACATGTATACATACATGCAAAATTTTCCCGCATTCAATTCTCCGTTCACTCCGGGCTTTATGAGCATTTTCATTCCGCTTATGCTAGTAATTGCCCTCTGGACTATAGTTCTCAAGGGATACTCACTGTGGTACGCGGCGCGCGGCGGGCAGAAGTGGTGGTTCGTCGCGCTTCTCGTCGTCAACACGTTCGGCATATTAGAAATCATATATCTCATATGGTTTCGCCCGAAGAATGTCAGTGATATCGTTTCTGAA
>JBBTWA010000099.1:0-6470 GCA_038063025.1 Patescibacteria group bacterium
CTTTTCGCAAACGTGATTCATAAGACGGTTCCCAGAAACATGTGATGGCCGCGGCTGTGATGGTGATACCGCGCTCGCGCTCCTGTTCCATCCAGTCGGTGGTGGTGTCGCCTTCGTGCACCTCGCCGATCTTGTGCTGACTGCCTGTATAAAAAAGCACACGCTCGGACGTGGTCGTCTTCCCCGCGTCAATGTGCGCGATGATGCCGAAGTTTCTGACCTTTTCTAGCGGGTAATCTCTATTCATAAGTTAAGTAAAAAATAAAACGCCGTGGCGTTATGTAGATAATAGCGGAATTTACTTAAAACACAAGAATCGGATAAGGATTATAAGGTGCTTTCATAATCATATGAATTATCGTATTGTTCATTAATAGCATTTTCCGCTTTCTGCATTGCGCATTGCTTTTCGGAAAAAACCGGTGATTTCTCATCACAATAATCTATATTAAGAATGGAAAAGATAATTCCCGCAATTAAACTCGTAAGAGACAAGGTCACTAGGGAGAATACTAAAACGCCATATGACTCTTCGGAGAAAAAGCCGGTACTGATTTGTTTTGGTTGAGAAAATATCGCCTTATATAAATGAGGTAATAGTACGGATGTTGAAAAAATGAAAACTCCTGTAAAAATTCCCTTGTAAACATCCCCATCAAGTAGACCAACAACGACAAAGGCCGCAATTATCGAAAAAACAAGATATTTTAATTCTGCCACAGACAAATACTACCACGCGAAGTGTGCGAAGTCCTTGTTCTCTTTCGCCATGTTACGCATATTGTTCTTTGTACTCTACTGTTCCTTAGTGATAACGACCGTTATATTTATGGAACACATACAAATACGATATTCATTACTGCGACGGAAGTTTAAAATGCTTACGAAGTGCCTCGTCATACTCTATTTCTTCGGCAACGATATACAAGATGCCTCTCCCAAGTCGAAGGTTTGTTCGCAGAAATACGAGAAGATCCTCGCAGTCGTAAGGATATACCCACACGCTATTTTGCATTCTAACGAAACCATTCATCCGGAGAATTGAACGGAGACGGTCTCGCACAGTCCTTCGTCGTTCCCAAATATCAAATATAACGATGCGCCACTTTTCATCCCACTTCTTCGGCTTCTGTATTCCAAATATTTTTTCCTCTTCCTCTATTGAAATCGCGTAGCTGACGCCATTTTTTGTTAGCCGTAACGCGAGGCCGTGATCTGTTTGAACCCTTTTAATAAGCCCGCGTTCGCGAAGGCGATTAATCGCTTGGCTGATGCGGCGATTCAGCCGTGGTTTTGGTCCTATATATTTCTCAACATACTTGAGCAATCGCACTGCGTTCGGAGCCATGAGAATCAACCCAAGACCCGCAGTAAGATAAACGGACGCTAGTACTGCCCGTTGTATTTTCTGCCGCTTCGCTTTTTGTCTTACTTTTTCCTCTATGCGCATGTTCCATAGTATACGCGGTCGTTATTGACATGGAACATATTTACAAGTATTTTTGTGGATAAATAAACAGACCCGAGTCCTACCACGCAAAGTGGGCGAAGGTCTTGTTAGCCTCGGCCATGCGGTGCATCAGAGCTTGAGGAACTTATCTATGGTAAGGCCGGCTTGTTTAATAATTTTTGTGATTAATTTTCGGCCTAAATCTCCCGGGTGCATCGGTATTTCCGTCTCTCTCCTTGTAACAGGGTTAAAAAGTTTTATGTGACCTCCCTTGGTTTTGCTTATCTTGAATCCTGCCTTGAGCAATCGACGAAGTACCTCGCGTGCCGCAAGAATCGGTAGCAGGCTCATGCCAACACATGCTGCTTACGAAAAACAATTTCGCCTACTTTTTCCGCGGCAACGAGTACTTGACCTTCGACTGATAATTCAATGGCTTCTTTGGCCATTTTCTTAGCATGAGCAATGTTCTTCCCCCAGCTGATAACGTCGGAGCGGTTAGGGACCGTAATCATATACCCCCCCATATCTGGTTCCGGCTCTAGCACTACTATATATTGACCGTAAAGAGTTTTTACTTCTATCTTTTTTTTCATACGCTTAGTATAGACGCGTGAATCAAGAATTACCAGTCCTTACCTACCACGCGAAGTGGGCGAAGGCTTTATTGGCTTCTGCCATACGATGCATCTCGTCCTTCTTCTTAATAGCGTCGCCTTCGTTCTTAGCGGCGAGGAGGAGCTCGGCGGCGAGTTTTTGCGACATTGGCTTTCCCTTCTTCGCGCGCGCGGCGCCGATAATCCAACGAAACGAGAGCGCGAGGCGGCGCGCCTGCGGGACTTCGCGGGGGACTTGGTAGTTCGCTCCGCCGACTCTGCGCGAGCGCACTTCCATGAGCGGAGAGACATTGCGAAGCGCGGATTCAAAAGTTTCCAGAGGGTTCGCGCCGCCTTTTTCTATCTCTGCGAGAGCATCATAAACGACTGCGCGTGCCGTATCTTTCTTACCGCTCCACATAACAGTGTTTATAAAACGTGTGAGAGTCTCCGAGCCGTACTTCAAATCCGGCCTCCACGTGCGCTTCTTCTTTAAAGGTCTGCGCATATTACTTCGGCGTCTTAGTGCCGTAGCGAGAGCGCGAGGTTCGGCGTTTCTCTAGACCGCTGGTGTCCAACTTTCCTCTGATGATTGTGTATTGAACGCCGATGTCCTTCACACGCCCTCCGCGAAGCATCACAACCGAGTGTTCTTGGAGATTGTGCCCCTCGCCGGGGATATACGCTGTAACCTCCATACCGTTAGTGAGACGGACACGGGCGATTTTACGAATGGCGGAGTTCGGCTTTCTCGGCGTCTTGGTAGTCACCTTCGTACACACGCCTCTCTTAAATGGAGACGGATAAAAGGTGGGGCGATTCTTGAGCGCATTAAAACCGCGAGCAAGCGCAGGCTTACTCGTCTTAGACGATTTATTTTTGCGCCCCCTCTTGGAAAGCTGGTTTATCGTTGCCATTTATCTATTTAATTAAACGCCCGCAAGCGCGGGATAAATGCACTATATATAAGTACTGGTTTAAATGCAAACTTAAGGTTCGAACGGTTCACGGTATGGGTCAGAGGAATTTTGCTTAATGGGAGCAGGTGGCGGAACAAAAGGAGGTTTTGGAATCGGCGGATGATATATAGCGCCAGGAAGATTAGTGGGGGGCGGAGCTGTTTTGTGAAATTCAATGTGAGGCTCCTCATGGTCTTCAAGCAATCTGGAGGGTGCTGTGCCCTCCGTAGCTTTTAGCGAAGGACGGGGGGGCTGGGGGCTGGGGGCTGGATTGAGGGACGCTAGGCGTCCCTCACGAGTAACAGAAGCTAAAACACTTCGCAAATCAGCTGTGCCCTGCGTAGCCTTTGCCGTGCCTACCGTAGCCTCTGACGAAGCAGGGGGACGCGCACTCGGCGCCGGCGCTCCTTTTTTCATCTCCTCCCTTAGCGGCACAAAAACTTCTTGATTAATGTCTGTAATTATGTCTCGAACAGTCTGCTTAGATATAGGTAACTCTGCATACAGCGCTTCTGCGAACTCGTCTGGAGTCTCAAGGCCAATAAGAAGAAGCATAAGTTCTCGCTCGAGAACCGCTCCTTGATCTATGTGGAGTGCATACCGTTCCATGAGTAGACGAGAAATCTCACCCAACTTACGTTGCTCAAAAAACTTTTGGATAGGTAATGGGAGCGTTGGTAGTATCTGTCTGATATTCTCTTCCAATGTGAGTTCGGCCATATGTTTTTATATTTACGATTTCTTTTCTCCACTAATTGATTCAGCTTTGCCTTCCGCTTTCGCGAGTATTGCTTCAAGTTTGTCCAACTGTTGCTGATTTTTATCCTTTTTTAAATCACTAATGATTTTGCCGGCAGCTTCACGTCTAGCAGAACCGACCGCCGTTGGCCAATCGTACGGTCCACGTAGAATTTTCATAACCGGTCCACTCTGCAATGCTTCTCCGTACTTCCGCTGATTGGCCGCAACACTATTGCTTGAAGTTGCGGTCTCGAGACGTTTTTTCTCTACTTCCATCTTTTGACGTATCGGGTCGAGTTTTTCACGTTCAGCTTCCACAAGCTCTTTATGAGTGTTCATGTCGTTGTTGTATGCCGCTTCTGCTGTTCTGATACGGTCTGCGTCCCCAGACTTGCGAGCTTCTTCAAGTGCTTGCCGTTTTAGTTTAAGCTCTTCACGACTTGCATTCACAATTTCTTTTGTTGTCGCGAGTTGTGCTTGCTCCGCGGCTTCGAGTGGAGCCATATTTTTATCATGTTCTGTCTGCGCCGCTTCTACAGCAGCTTTCTGTCCTGCCGACTGACGAAGCGATTTGGCGTAATCTGTACGAGACTTGATTAATTCGTCTTCTCGCGCTCGATAACCTCCTTTCTGTGCTTCGCCAGCATCAATACCCCCAAGTGCTTTCAATCCACCACCAGCTTTGATACCACGAATGTCGAAACTTGCTTTCGCTCCGCGATCGAACGTTCCAGCGAGCAATCGACCTGTTTCGCTCGCTCCCCATTTGGTTGAACGAATCTTACGCGCCGTGTAATTGGACAAACGACCGACGGTTCGACGTCCCGCGAAAGCGGTAGCTCCAAAAGTAAGTTTGCCGGCGAATTGGGAGGCCTTGTCGGCGCCGAAGGCGGAGAGCTGTTTGGAGATGACGACGACGGCGAGCAGAAGCCCCATCGCGACTAGGAATGAGAGGAGGAGCGGAGCGAATGCGCCGACGTTATTAGTTATAGTTCCAAACCAATCGGGAGTTGAATCTGCCGAGCGAAAACCGGTAAGGAAGTTTACGTCCGTGATGATTTTTAGAGCGATATAGAGACAGAGAAGCAGGATGGGAGCTGTGATTGTCTGCTGGACAAGTTTATCCCACCATTTCTTGGCTAATCCGCCGAGGTTCGGTATCGCGAGACCGGCGAAGCCGATAGGCGCAATAATTATTAAGAAAAGAAGTATGACGAATCGCGCGATGAGTATAAAAGCGAGTGAGAACATCACAAACGCAGTGATTAGAAATAGTATTATTCCCATAAAACCAATAATCCACGAATTTCCAGCTACTAGTATTTTTTTAGCTCTGTCCGTATTTCTCAAATCGCCATAAATGTTTGCGAGCCCCAATTGTGACATAATTTTATTAGAAATGCCTTCGTTTTCAATAGTTGTCTGGGATAATGTTGCTTGTATCGGCAGAGCTCCTCCTTTAATCTGCGTATAAAATTGTGTCGCGAATAAGTTGCCGGTATCTATGATCGCCTCGGTAAAGAATAGCGAGAAATTAAGGAAGATAGCACCGGCGAGAAGCATCGGGAGCATCTTGGTCCCACCTCCATACCACTTCACGTCCAAGATTACGCAGATGCCGATAGCGAGAAAGCCAAATATGAAGATGATGTTGCCGATATCTCGCATAACCTGCCAGGTAGCGCCGACGGCAGAAAGATTGTTCACATAATTTCCCATCGTAACGACTGTGTAGTAAACGGCATAATCAAGTGTGAGCGCCGCGACTCCGACAAGCCATGCGAAGAGGCTCATTATCCAAATCATAATTTTATTGAACCCTTCACTGCCACTTGGGTCACTAAGTCCGCCGGCAACTGTCTTCGCGGCGATGGGGTCAACAATATAAGTAGTGCCTACAGCCGAAGTACAGGTTAAACCACCACTGTCATCATTTACACATGTTCCAGTTCCGCCTCCCGGAAGAGTACAAGCTTGGTCCGCAGCAGTACAATCAGCAGCCTGTGCGGCGGGCGCTGCGCCCGCCGCGCTGAAAACGAGCGCGAGAGCTATGAACGGGATGGTGAAGAATCGTTTCATAATTAGTCGCTACTTCCGGAATTCGAATGCGAAGTACAGACCGATTCTTTAAGCGCCTCTGCATTCGCGCCGAGCAGAGTCATCCTGTCAATAATTGAACCGCCCGAGACCGTCAGCGACCCAGACGGGTCAGCCGTTGCTTGTCCGATGGACTGCGCGTCCTGCATCGCTCTCGCGACGTCCTCCATCGTAGGGCGCATCGTCTGAAGCGCGGGAATATCGGCAACCGTATTGCTGGTTGCCGCACCCGCGGTGTTTGAGCTCAATTCTGCCTGAACGCGCGATATCTCTGCGCGCGCCGTAGCAACCGTTGTAAAGGCCGTGTTCGCTTGGGTAAGTACCGGCGCGACCTGCGCCGTAAGCGCGGTCTGCGCCGATACCGCCTGCGCTCTGCCGGCGCTTACAAAGTCCGGATTATTTGTCGCGGTATTCGCGGCAGTTGTACAAAAGTCTATTAGAGCTTTAACGCTTGTTGATGCGGTATTCGCCGACGCCTTAATCGTGTTCCACGATGATTCATACTGTATTACGCGGACATTCACGTCTCTGCTTGCCTCCGGAGACGATGCGGCATCGCGATACACGTCTGCATTTGAAGCGCCTAGATAGCTCGCGTTCGGATTAAAAGCTCCTGAAGGAGTCGTC